>NZ_QKRU01000034.1:0-71398 GCF_003234055.1 Pseudomonas sp. 57B-090624 | reverse complement strand
CAGGCTGAAGCCTTGGGTACGACCGATTTGAATGGTGGCGCGCTCTTCAACGCTGAGTTCGGTATAAGACATAGGGGCAGCACCGTACCGGAAAGGTCAGGTGTTGCACTCAGTTTTTGCCGCCGCCTTTTATAACCCAAAGCGCCGGCACAGCAGCGCTATGCAGCTATCGCCAGTGGAGTTTGAAAAGCGCTATTTCCAGAGCTTGGAGAGTGTCTAGAAAACCTGGGGCGATTCACCAGGCAGGGCAACGATGAAGGGCTCGAGAATTTTTTCTAAAACCGAACATACGTAGTTCGCGCCCATAGCTTTTTCTTCTGAAGAGCCTTTTCACAGCTAAACAAGCAGCCTAAGGAGCCACCGAACGGAGTGCCCGTCGGGTTAAAATCCCGGTTTTGCTTTCCTGTACTAGGAGCTGTTGCGTGAACACGGAGAATCATTCCCAGACTGCCGCCTTCCTCTGGTCGATTGCCGACCTGCTGCGCGGCGACTTCAAGCAATCCCAGTACGGTCGCATCATCCTGCCGTTCACCCTGCTGCGGCGGATGGAGTGCGTGCTGGAGCCGACCAAGGATGCGGTGATCCGTGAGTCCTTCGCCCAGGAGGGGCGGCCCGATCAGGTGCGCGAAATGCTCCTGCTGCGCGCGTCTGGGCAGCCCTTCTTCAACGCCTCCAAGCTCCGCCTGGCCACCCTGTCCGACACCCAGACCAGCGATGACCTGCTGGGCTATGTGCAGGCCTTCAGCAAGGACGCGCGGGAGATCTTCGAGCACTTCCACTTCGAAGACTTCGTGCAGCAGCTCGCCGCAGCGGACCTGCTCTACCAGGTGGTGCAGCGCTTTGCCGCCGCCGACCTGAGCCCCGAGCGCATCAGCAACTTCGGCATGGGCATCATCTTCGAGGAGTTGATTCGCAAGTTTGCGGAAAGCTCCAACGAAACCGCCGGGGAGCACTTCACCCCGCGTGACATCGTGCACCTGACCACCTCGCTGGTGATCACCGGGCAGGACGACAAGCTCAAGCCCAACAACATCGTCACCATCTACGACCCGACGGCGGGCACGGGCGGCTTCCTCTCCGAGGGGGACGAGTACATCCAATCCATCAGCGAGAAGGTCACCGTGTCCCTGCACGGCCAGGAGCTGAACCCCGAGTCCTACGCCATCTGCAAGGCGGACATGCTGATCAAGGGGCAGAAGGTCGAGAACATCAAGCTCGGCAACACCCTCTCCAACGACCAGCTGGACGGCCCCGAGCACCGCTTCGACTTCATGCTCAGCAACCCGCCGTTCGGCGTGGAGTGGAAGAAGGTGCAGAAGCAGATCACCGACGAGCACATCGAGAAGGGCTTCAACGGCCGCTTCGGCCCCGGCTTGCCGCGCGTCTCCGATGGCTCGCTGCTGTTTCTGCTGCACCTGGTGAGCAAGATGCGTGACCCGCGTGAGGGCGGTTCGCGCATTGGCATCATCCTCAACGGCTCGCCGCTGTTCACCGGCGGCGCCGGCTCGGGCGAGTCGGAGATCCGCCGCTACCTGCTGCAGAACGACTACGTGGAAGCCATCGTCGCCCTGCCCACCGACATGTTCTACAACACCGGCATCGCCACCTATGTGTGGGTGCTCTCCAACCGCAAGTCCGCCGCGCGCCAGGGCAAGGTGCAGTTGATCGACGGCAGCCAGCATTTCGCCAAGATGCGCAAATCCCTTGGCAGCAAGCGCCAATACATCACCGAGGATCAGATCGACGAACTGGTGCGCCTGTACGGCCGCTTCGAGGAGACCCCGCAGAGCAAAATCTTCCCCGTGGAAGCCTTCGGCTACCGGCGCATCACTGTCGAACGCCCGCTGCGCCTGAACTTCCAGGCCAGCCCCGAGCGCATCGACAAAGTGCGGGAAGAAAAGGCCATCGAGAAGCTGGACGCCCCGGCGCAGCAGCGCCTGATCGAGGCCCTGCGCACCCTGGACGCCAGCGTGCTGCACCGCAACCGAGAGTCCTTCAGCAAGCTGCTGAAAAAGACCCTGGCCGCACAAGACATTGCTCCCAGTGCTGCGGAGCTGAAGGCCATCCTCAACGCCCTGAGCGAGCGGGACCCGGAAGCGGACATCTGCATGAGCAAGGGCCAACCGGAAGCCGACCCCGGCCTGCGCGACAACGAGAACGTGCCGCTGGGCCAGTCGGTGGTCGACTACTTCGAACGCGAAGTGAAACCCCATGTACCGGATGCCTGGATCGACGAAAGCAAGCGCGATGAACAGGACGGCGAAGTGGGCATCGTCGGCTTCGAGATTCCCTTCAACCGCCACTTCTATGTGTTCCAGCCACCGCGCCCGCTGGTAGAGATCGACCGTGATCTGAAAGCCTGTACCGACCGCATCAAGCAGATGATCGAGGGGCTGTCGGTATGAGTTTTCCTGCGTATCCGGAGTACAAGGATTCCGGAGTGGTGTGGTTAGGCGGTATCCCTGCACACTGGAACATCAAAAAATTCAGATATGTTTTCGAAGAAAGCCCTGAAAAGATCACCGATGAGGTGGTGGGCGATATGCTGTCTGTTTCTGGATATCGAGGCATTGAGGTAAAGCAGTATGACGATGAGGGGCGTCGTCGTACCGATGAAGAACTGTTCGGATATAGAGTCGTAAGGCCCGGGCAGCTGGTCGTCAATACCATGTGGCTTAACTATGCAGGATTGGGTGTTTCTGAGCACGAAGGACATGTCAGTCCTGCGTATCGAAGCTACTGGATAGACCCTGTGATGGATAAACGCTTTATTCATCATTTGATGAGAAGCGGCACATATGTTCAGGGCTATACCCAGCTGCTCACAGGCATTCGCCCTAACTCGCTCCAGATGGGCCGGGACGACCTGATGGTTTTTCCAGTGCTACTGCCTACTAAATCTGAGCAAACCCAAATCGCCCGCTTCCTCGACCACGAAACCGCCCGCATCGACGCGCTTATCGAAGAGCAGCGGCGCCTGATCGAGCTGCTCAAGGAAAAGCGCCAGGCCTTTATTTCACACGCCGTGACCAAAGGCCTAGACCCGACGGTGCCGATGAAAGACTCCGGTGTGGAGTGGCTGGGCGAGGTGCCGGCGCATTGGGATATTTCACCACTAAAATACCTGGTCAGCTTTCGTAGTGGAGGAACCCCGAGCAAGGAGAATCTTGATTACTGGGATGGGGATATACCTTGGGCGTCAGCCAAAGACCTGAAGCAAGAAGTGCTTGCAGATACGATTGATCACATAACGGAATTTGCAATTGAGTCGGGCGCCGCATCACTTGTTCCAGTTGGGAGCATTCTGATCGTTGTGCGAGGCATGATACTTGCCCGTATTTTTCCTGTGACTGAAGCTCTGGTGCCAATGGCCATTAATCAAGACCTGAAGGCTGTAATACCGTCTGAAAGAATCTGCGGGAAATACTTGGCTGTATTACTTCGGGGCTCGTCGCTGGAGTCGCTGAGCCGCCTTGATGAGGCAGGCCATGGAACTAAAGCGTTAAGAATGGAAAATTGGAGCTCCATGGAGTTACCCGTCCCTCCTGTGGAGGAACAAATCTTGATCCTAGGAGCGCTAGAGAGCGAAACAGCTCATCTTGATTCGCTCATTGAGGATGCTGAACACAGCATTGAGCTGCTCGACGAACGCCGCTCCGCCCTAATCTCCGCCGCCGTTACCGGCAAAATCGATGTACGCGGCTGGCAACCCCCGGCCGGCACCCCATCCCTCGAATCAGCCATTGCAGAGGCCCATTAAATGGCGGACAGCAAGGAAGCTCAGTTTCAGCAGGACATCATCCGCGCCATGACCGCCCAGGGCTGGCTCACCGGCCCGGCCAGTGGCTATGACCGGGTCACGGCGCTCTACACCGAGGACTTTCTCGCGTACTTCAAGAGCGCCTGGCCGGAGCGTTGGGACAAGTTCGCCAAGGCCAACCCCAGCAACCCGGACGCCGTGCTGGTGCAGAAGCTGGTGCGCGAGCTGGAGCAGGGCGGGGCCCTGGAGGTGCTGCGCCACGGCTTCAAGGTGCCGGGGGTGAAGATCGAAGCGTGCAGCTTCAAGCCCGACCACGGCATGAACTCGGATACGCTCAAGCGCTACCAGTGCAACCGCCTGCGCGTGGTGCCGGAGGTGTCTTACTCACCGCATTTCCGCGAAGGCGAGTACAACCCGCGGCTGGACCTGGTGCTGTTCGTCAACGGCATCCCCGTCGCCACCCTGGAGCTGAAAAGCCAGTTCAAGCAGTCGGTGGAAAACGCCAAGCGTCAGTACCGCCAGGACCGCCCGGTGAAAGACCCGCTGTCGCGCAAGCCCGAGCCGCTGCTGACCTTCAAGCGCGGGGCGCTGGTGCACTTTGCGGTGAGCCAGGACGAGGTGGCGATGACCACCCAACTGGCCGGCAAGGACACCTTCTTCCTGCCGTTCAACCTCGGCAGCCTGGACGGCGGCGCCGGTAATCCGCCCGCCCCGGACGACAGCCAGTACGCCACCGGTTACCTGTGGCAGCGCCTGTTCCAGCCGGACGCCTGGCTGAAGGTGCTGGGCCGATTCCTGCACCTGGAGAAGAAGACCCGCGAAGATGCCGAGGGCAAGCGCGTGGTCAGGGAGGCGCTGATCTTCCCCCGTTACCACCAGTGGGACGTGGTCAATCGGCTGATCGAAGTCACCCGCGCCGAAGGGCCGGGCCGGCGTTACCTGATCCAACACAGCGCCGGCTCGGGCAAGTCCAACTCCATCGCCTGGACGGCCCATCAACTGGCCTCGCTCTACGACGGGGAGGGCCAGCGGCTGTTCAACTCGGTGATCGTGGTCACCGACCGCACGGTGCTGGACAAGCAGCTGCAGGACACCATCTATCAGTTCGAGCACGCCCAGGGCGTGGTGAAGTGCATCACCCGCGACATCGGCAGCCGGAGCAAGTCCGAGCAACTGGCCGAGGCGCTGGCGGAGCAGACGCGCATCATCATCGTCACCATCCAGACCTTCCCGGCGTTGTTCGATGCGCTGGACAAGCACCCCAAGCTGGCGTCCGGCCGCTATGCGGTGATCGCCGACGAGGCGCATTCCTCGCAGACCGGTTCGTCGGCCAGCAAGCTCAAGCAGATTCTCGGCAGCGCGGCGCCTGATGCGGATAGCGAGGAGCCGGACGCCGTCAGCGCCGAAGAGCTGCTGGATGCCGCCGTGGCGGCCCGCGCGCCCACGGAGCGCATCAGCTACTACGCCTTCACCGCCACGCCCAAGCCCAAGACGCTGGAGCTGTTCGGGCGCCCGGCGAACCCCGATCTGCCGGCCAGCCGGGACAACAAGCCCGAGGCGTTCCACCTGTATTCCATGCGCCAGGCCATCGAGGAGGGCTTCATCCTCGATGTGCTGCAGAACTACACGACCTACGCCACCGCCTGGAAGATCGCCCACCCGGACGGCGACGACGAGGAGGTGGATTCGAAGAAGGCGCGCATGAAGCTGGCACGTTGGGTGCGCCTGCACCCGTACAACATCAGCCAGAAGGTGGAGGTGATCGTCGAGCACTTCCGCACCCACATCCGCCACCTGCTGGGTGGCCAGGCCAAGGCCATGGTGGTGACCAGCAGCCGCCAGGAAGCGGTGCGCTACCAGCTGGAGGTAATGGCCTACGTGAAGCGCATGGGCTATGGCGATGTGCACCCGCTGGTGGCCTTCTCCGGCAGCGTGCTGCCGGACGGGGTGATTCCCGAGGAGGTGACCGAGAACAGCCCGTTGCTCAACCCCGGCCTGAACGGGCGCGACCTGGCGCAGGCCTTCGACACCCAGGACTTCAACGTGATGATCGCCGCCAACAAGTACCAGACCGGCTTCGATCAGCCCAAGCTGTGCGCCATGTACGTGGACAAGAAGCTGCAAGGCGTGGACTGCGTGCAGACCCTGTCGCGCCTGAACCGCACCTTTGGCGACAGCAAGCCCACCTTCATCCTCGACTTCTTCAACGACGCCAAGGACATCCTCGACGCCTTCCTGCCGTACTACACCAAGGCCGAGCTGATGGACGTGACCGATCCGCAGCTGATCTACGACCTACAGAAGAAGCTGGATGCGGAGGGCATCTACCACTGGGAGGAGGTGTCGGCCTTCGCCCTGGCCTTCTTCGATCCCAAGGCGGCCGCCAGCAAGCTGAGTTTCTACTGCGCGCCGGCCAAGGAGCGTTTCGCCAAGCGCTACGCGCTGGCCCTGGAGTCGCGCCAGCAGGCGCTGGACTTCAAACGCACCGCCGAGCGCAACGGCGACAGCGCAGGGGTGAAGCGGGCCGAGGCGGCGGTCAAGGAGGCCGGCGAGCAGGTGGACCAGCTCGACCTGTTCCGCAAGAACCTGCTGAGCTTCGTGCGGCTGTACGAGTTCCTGTCTCAGATCATCCCCTACGAGGACCGCGAGCTGGAGCAGCTGTGCGTGTACGCCAAGCACCTGTACCCCTTGCTGCGCCTGGACCGCCTGGACGATCCGGAGGTGGACCTGGGCGAGTTGCAACTTAGCCACTACCGCCTGAGCAAACGCGCCGAGCACCAGCTGCGGCTCAACGAGGCGCAAGGCGACTACCGCCTGCGCCCGGCCAGCGGCGTGGGCAGTGGCACCGCCCGTGACCCGGAGAAGAAGCGTCTCTCGGAAATCATCGATGCGCTGAATGAAATCTTTGGCACCGAAGTGAGGGACGAAGACCAGCTGAAGTACCTCAACGACATCGCCGACCGCATCAGCCGCCAGGAGGATGTGATGGCCCAGGTGAGCAACCATTCGCCGGAGCAGGTTATGCACGGGCTGTTCCCCAAGCGCGTGCTGGACAGCGTGCTGGATGCCATGACCGACTTCGAGAAGCTGTCGCTGCAAGTGCTGGATAACGAGACCAAGAGCCGTGCCTTCGCCTTGGTGATTCTCAAGCTGCTGGCCGAGCAGGTCGGGAACTTGCCGCAAAGTTAAAAATGGAGCGAGGTGGGGTTTCTCACCTCGCTGCTTTAACCGCCTTTGCTAGGCGTATTCACTTATCAGAGTAAGCACGTCTTCGATGAACCGCCCTTCGGCTGGGTCGGTGCCCTCACGGAGGTATCCCGGCAGCATCTGCTGAAATTCACTGCGATCCACCGGTTTGAACTCCAGCAAGGCTTCGAGCATGGCTGGGCGTAGCAGGCGGCGATTTTCGAGAGTGCCTGGTAAAGCAGGGCGGATGATTTCCTGATCCAGATAAGCCAATTTTTCACGTAGGCTGGCTCCACCCTCC
Organism: Pseudomonas sp. 57B-090624; assembly: GCF_003234055.1. Taxonomy (NCBI): domain Bacteria; kingdom Pseudomonadati; phylum Pseudomonadota; class Gammaproteobacteria; order Pseudomonadales; family Pseudomonadaceae; genus Pseudomonas; species Pseudomonas sp. 57B-090624. The sequence continues at coordinate 64,151 of NZ_QKRU01000034.1, read as the reverse complement.
TGGGTGATTCGTTCAGCGTGCTGACTTTGCTCTTCTGCAACCTGCTGGATGATCTGTTCTTCTGCCTGCCCTGGTTCAATTTCAGCCACAGGCTCGGTTCTCAGCGTAGCCAGCTCCTGCAATAGGGGTTCAAGCTGCAACCGTGCGTTGCGGAACCAATCCACAGACCAAATGCGCCGGATGCGCCAACCCAACTGCTCAAGCACGCTTTGACGGAGACGGTCGCGATCGCGGGCGGATTTCGCTGAGTGGTAGGCTGCTCCGTCACACTCGATGCCCATTAGGTAGCGGCCTGGCTGGCCGGGGTCACGGACGGCCAGATCGATAAAGAAGCCGGCGACACCCACTTGCGGCTCGCATTGATAACCGTGGCGCTCCAGCGCCTCAATGACCGCGACCTCGAAATCGCTATCGGATGCCCTACCTGTCTCGCGGCTATGAGGCATATGGCCGGATTCCGCGAACTGTAGGAAGTCGCGTAGAGCAAGCACACCTCTGCTGGATGTGCCTGTAACAACTACATCGCTGGAGGTAAAGGATGCAAATACCTGCATGCGTTTCTTGGAGCGTGTGAACAATACATTTAGGCGGCGCCAGCCATCTGCTCCGTTGATGGGGCCAAAGCGCTGGGGCACGCTGCCACCAATCTCCATCGGGCCGTAGGTGGTGGAGATATAGATTACGTCGCGCTCATCCCCTTGAACGTTTTCCAGGTTCTTGATGAACAGTGGCTCGTCACTTTCTTCGTTACGAGTGAAGGCCTCCTGAAGAGCCGGATTTTGTTTGGCAAGCTGTTCCAAGGCGCGGTCGATCTGTTCAGCTTGCTTGACGTTCATGGCAACGACGCCGAGAGACTCCTCGGGGCGATGTAATAGATGGTGCTCGATAGCCTTGGCGACTACTTCAGCTTCCTCGATATTGCGTTGTTCTACGAAGCGGCCACGAGCCACCCGAACGAATTTCACGCCGAATTCGTGCGACTCACGGTGAGGTGACGGATAAACGACCAGGTTACTGTCGTAGAAGGCTTTATTGGAGAAAGCAATCAGGCTCTCGTGGCGCGAACGGTAATGCCAACGCAGACGACGCAGCTTGAAAAGCGGCATGGCGGCCTCGAGGATGCTTTCAGAATCCTGAGCCAGAGATGCTTCATCGCTGTCTTCATCGTCATCACCACCTTGCCGGGAAAAGAAGTTGGTAGGCGGCAACTGTTTGGGGTCGCCAACGACGACCAGCTGACTGCCCCGGGATATGGCGCCCAGGGCTTCTTCGGGGCGCATCTGCGAAGCTTCGTCCATGACGATGATATCGAAGTGCACCTTACCGGCAGGTAGGTACTGAGCGACGGCCATGGGGGACATCATGAAGCAAGGCTTCAGTCCTTGCAGGGCTTCAGAGGCTCGTAGCATGAGTGAGCGGATGGATTCGTGGCGAGTCTTCTTGCCCGCCTCGTGCTGCAATAGTGCAAGTTGAGTACGATCTTTTACTCTGCCAGAGTTATTGCCCACCGGGACCTTGTGCTGATCAATCATAGCGGCCAGTTGCTCACGTTGAAGCTTGGTGAGCTGGCTGTCTATTTCGGCAAAGCGGGCACGAATAGCCTCTTGATCTTTGCCAGAGAACTGCCCCAGAGCTGGATTATTCTCGAGTATTTGTTTAGCCCAGAGATCCATCAAGCCTAGTAGGCAAGCGTCTTTCGCTTTATCTGCCGGAAGGGTCTGGTTCTCGACTGCGAGAACCACTGCTTCAAAGCCCAGGTCTGCAAGTCGCTTGCGCAGGCGACGATACTCTAACCAATGCTCGAGCAGTTCTTCGTTCTGCTGTGCCCATTGCAGACGTGTTTTAAGAGCTGCGAGGTCGTCTTGATCAATTCGTTTCCACCAATGAGTCGGTTCTACTTCGGCCTTGCTGATAAAGCTGGCTAAGGCTTTTCCCCAGATTTGCAACGCGTTAGCCAGCTGCTGACTCAACGTGTGCCATTCACCAACCAGTTGCTCTGCTTGTTTGCTGCTACAGGCGGAGAGCTGAGGCAAGAGCAGATGCCGTATGGGCAATGTCATGATGGGGCGGACAAACGATACGGTGTGGCGCCAGGCTATTAGGCGGCCGCGCGCTTCGGCCAGATTATCGAGGCGAGGTAACTCTTCTCCTTCAAGGCATGAGAGGAGTTCGGCGTTGCTTTGTAGGGTCGAGGCACGTTCCTGCCAGTTTTCGACGGCCTGTGCGAGCGTCAGTACTCGGCCAGTGGTTGGTGACTGCTCACTAATGAGCGGCAGGAGCGTATTCAGCGCAGTGCCTATTTCCTTGATGAGCCGCATGTACAGGCCATTGGGTGCCAGCAAGTCTTCTGACCTCAACTGGTGGCTATCCAATGGCAGCGTGCTTTCTAGCTCACTGCGATGGGATATTACGTCCGCGAAGTACTCTTTTAGCTCGCTAGCATCACCAAGCAGGTGCTCCAGTACTGCGGCGTTTTCTTTCAGTAGGTATTCAGCAACCCAGACGTTTCCTCCAAAGCCGCGCCCACATTTATCACGGAGTGTGCGATACCAATTGCGAAGGGCAATCAGGTCAGCAGCTCGTGTTTCCACATCTCTGAAATGCTCGCCGAGCACATCGCGGTAAGTTGAATTGGTTGCTAGTCGGTTATGGTTTCGTTTGTAGGCGATGCAGTCCGGTAGTGTTTGAAGGGCGGACTTCAATTTGATGCCTGGCCGCACCATGGCGAGAACTTCTGCCTTAGCTGCGCGCCAGTCGCTCTTGAACCAGCGCAATAGCGAGGTGTCTGCAAGGACTCGCTGTAAGTCTTCTAATCGCGTGTGATCCGGAAGTCGATCCAGCGTGAAGGTGCTAGCGGATTTCTCCTCAAGCTGCTTGATACTAGTCAATAGTTCGCTGAGCTCGGGTAATACCCTGTCTAGAGCGGCGTCTTCGAAGCGCTTATGACGCCACTCCGACAAGGTGATAGGCATTTGCAGTAAGAGCTCGAGCAACAAGGAGAGTTGCTCAAGGCCTTGTTTATCAGTTCTAAGAGATTGAGCGGCTGAAGTCTGCTCGATAGTTTGAATCAGTAGTTGAGTCTTGGGAGCTTCCTCAATGAGCTCTTCAGCTTCTTGTATGAGGTCTAGGAGGTCATCTAACTTCAAGCTGCTATTGTCATTGTGCTGGCGAATCTGCGCGCATGATCTCTTGATTGTTTCGAGTGCTTGGGGAGATCTGATGACGGTAGGGTGCAAGGACTGGTTCAGAGCAATTTGTTGCTCCACTAGCTGATCCATACCTTCCAGCCAGCTCTGAAGTGCTTCGCAACTGGACGCATCGAGCCGGTTGATCAGGTCCCAATCTTCGTCGCCTTTGGGCATCGGCATCGCTGATAGTGCACTTGCTAATTGCTCCAGAGCTCTCGGAGAGAGTGAGGTGACGTCAGCTGCTTTAAGGCTGGTCGAGACCTTGGTTCGCAGTGAGTCAAGCTCATCCAATGCCTCAATCGCGTGCTTTAGCTGAAGTAGGATGTCGGAGTGTTCTATCCCGCTAATGTGCGTTTTTGTGCAGCCAAACCATGGATGAGTTTCTAGCTGGCCGCTCTGGCCAGCCTCTTCAGCTGTTTTATTGTAGATATGAGCGAAGTAGTTCGCTTGCTCATGAACTTGGTTTTTGTCTAAACCGACCGCAATAGAGGGGTGGAAGTCAGCAGGGCGGACGGACAGGCTTTCCCGTAAGCGGGTGGCTTGCATTAGCGTTTGATGAGCCGTCAACCCAGTATCTGCATAAAGCGTATGCAAGTGACGGACGTGCTCATTGAGTTGCTGTTTGAGTCTTTCGTAATTGCTGATTAGATCGCTCAGCTGGTTAGGCTGGCGGTAGCTGCCTCGATTGCTTAAACGTTGACCAATGCTGGCAGCCACTGCACTTTTCTGACTTTTGTGGCTATGCAGTTCCAGACAAAACTCTCCTAACCCAGCACGGGAGAGTCGACTTTTAACAACCTCTAAAGCGGCACGCTTTTCCGCTACGAAAAGGACTTTTTTCCCCTGCGCCATAGCGGCGGATATCATGTTGGTGATGGTTTGCGACTTGCCTGTGCCAGGTGGCCCCTCAATCACAACATCGTCACCGCGCATGACATCGACCAAGGCACTGTGTTGCGAGCTATCCGCGTCATCGATCAGGGGATAGCTCCGATGTACATCTTGCAGTTCGTCGATGGAGTACTCACTGCTGAAGCCGTTGGCGGTGGATGCGGGTTTTTCGCTATCTGCCAAGCCAATCAATCTCTGTACTAGGTTGCTCTGGAGCAACACTTGGTTTTTACCCGGCTCAAGGTCTAAGTACATCATCAGTTTGCCGAATTCGAACAGGCCCAAGGAGGCAAAACGGTGGAGTTTCCAGTCGGGCTTAACTTCTAGGACGGTCTCACTCACACGAGCAAAGTACTCTTCAGGCATCAGATCTTCGGTGATACGAGGGAGTGCTATGCCGAAGTCACGACGGAGTTTCTCTCGGAGCGATAGGTTGGTCAGGATATCCTCGCCGGTATACAGAACCTCATAGTCGAAGGTTGCTGTTTTGGGATTGAGTTTTCCTTTTTCTAAGCGGACGGGTAGGAGCATGAGCGGTGCCATGCGCGTACTGTTTTTTCCGGCTATCGACTCGTCCCACTCGAGAAAGCCCAATGCCAGATAGAGGATGTTGGCGCCGGTTTCATCAAGCGATAGGCGTGATTGCGCATGCAGCACCTGCAGTCGTGATTCAAGCTCAGTGGGGTAGTACAGAGTTTGAATGGCATCGTCAGCATGCTTGTCACTGGGAGCATCGGATTTCGCAGGTAGCTCATAGCTGGTTTGCATGCCAAGAATCTGTGCCCAGACCTCAGCTGTTGGCAGCTTCTTAAGCTCAATAACGCTGCCAGTTTGTTCGTCGTATTTAAGGTAGCCCTGTTCAATCAGTTGGCGCTCTGTGGGCTCAGGAACCGGCGCGAAACGCATCACTTGATCGGCAGTTAGCGTTTCGAAGAGATGGTCGGGGAGTTCGTCGATAATCCGTACGAAACGCTTGGAGCGAGCATGCGAAAAATTCAGAAGCCTGTTTCTGGCGCTGAGGTCCAGGAGGCGGCTGCGTAATTTCTCCAGGCTCTCGGGGCTATCGCTGGCTGGGTCATCAAGGTCCTCGCCATTGGACGACTCATCAGTTGATGAGGCCGTTGAGTTAGGCTTCCACGCGTTGTCAAAGCGAAACACGGAGCCGCCCCGGCCGCTGCCTTTCTGCAGCTTGCCTTGCACGATCAACTCTTCTCGAATTGGCCAGTAGTCTTCGTCGGTGACGGTGAAGTCATGGAGTTCGGCTTTCTGCTCAAGCCGCTGCTTGAGGGTCTTGTTTCCGACTGCTGTCCCGTCTCCTGGAACCAGTTCCAGTATCCAGTCTTGTACGAGCTTCCTTTCATTGACTGTCAAAGGCCGGCTGGCTGGAGATTGCACCGTCATGTAATTCATCCATCGAGAAACATAGAGGTAGATGCAGGCCGAGCTTGCCGGATCAGGACGGTTGGGGACGCGAGGGAGGAGCGCCTGGGGCGCTGTTGCTCTTGCTGAAGCCATCCTTGGTGCTATGCGGCGGCGAAACTGTGACTGCGTTCTCGCAACAGTAGCGGGCTGGCTTAATCTGGTAAAGCGTAATGGCTCTTCAATATCAAATTACCGGATAACCGTTCTATCGCGGAACGTGTCATACGGTGATTGCTGCAGGTGTAGCGCTCAGAATTCGGTTTTTTGCCCATCCCCCCAATTCCTTTTCAAGCCGAACTGACCTCTGTACTTCCGCCGTGTTGAGCGTGCTTGATCAGCTTAAATGTACCCTGTCTAGAGTTGGATGGAGGTTGGGGGAGGTCAGCGACGACGGCAGATCTAAAGTCAGCATTGAGCTGCGTTGCTGGTTGTTCTTCTGTGCAGTCTTTGAGTAGCAGGACCGCATCATCCATGGGCATGAACACACGTAGCTCTGTAAGATTCGCCGTACTCACGCGTGATTGCCAAAGACTTTGTCGAGACGAAACATCGTTTGCTCTTCATTGCCACGGGCTTCGACAAGCTGATCCACAGTGGCTCGCGTACGTTATCTGCCCCGTTTGACCCACACAGCTACACACGAGGAAAGGATGCCAATCAAAACCCAAATATGGACCGTTGGCGCTCAGCCTAAGCCCCTGGAAGGCGCCCAGTTGGCTAGCGAACAGCTACTGGAAGACATGATCGTCACTGCGCCCGCGCTGCTCTCCGAAGATTGGATGCTAATTGGCCGCCAGGAGAATACTGGGCATGGCGGGCGTATTGATCTACTAGCGCTAGCGCCTGATGCCTCGTTGATACTTATCGAGCTCAAGCGTGATCGAACTCCCCGTGAGGTGGTGGCTCAGGCACTGGATTACGCCGTCTGGGTCGAACGGTTGGAAGCGGAGGACATCGCCGCGATCTACAAACGCTTTCGTCCGGCTGGTGATCTGGCAGTCGATTTCTTCGTACGCTTTGGTGTGCCGTTGGAGAGCGACTCGCTCAATCAAAGCCATCAGATTGTGATTGTTGCTGCTGAGCTGGATACCAGTAGTGAGCGAATCGTTGCTTACCTGAGTGAGCGGGATATCGCTATCAACGTTCTGTGCTTCCAGGTTTTCCAATGTGGGGAACAGCAACTGATTAGCCGTGCCTGGTTGCTCGATCCGGCCGAGACTCCGCAAACCTCTGTAGTAGGCAAACCGGGCACTCCCAGCGAGCCCTGGAATGGCGAGCACTATTGTTCCTTCGGTGATTCGCGCAATCGGTCATGGCAGGAGGCGGTGCAGTTCGGTTTCATCAGCGGTGGGGGCGGAGCTTGGTATAGCAACAGCCTCAGGATGCTTGCCCCTGGTGATCGCGTCTGGGTGAACATTCCCCAGCAGGGTTACGTGGGGGTAGGGCTGGTTACCGGTGTCGCCACGCCCGCTGCGGACTTTCAGGTCATACATGACGGGCGAGACACTCCGGTGTTGGAAGTAGTGACGCAGGCTCACTACCACCGAGATGTCGTCAACGACCTAGAGCGTTGCGAATACTTTGTGCCCGTAAACTGGATTCACACCGTTCCACAGAATGAGGCCGTGAAAGAGGTGGGCTTGTTCGGCAACCAGAACACTGTCTGCCGGCCAACTACGCCGAAGTGGCGATGGACCATTGAGCGTTTGAAGGAGCGCTTTCGCGTTACTTGACGAGTAGTCGGTCGTAGAAAGCTTTCTTAACGAAGGGGGATCAGAACTTCTGCAGCCCCAGCCCCACCAACACCCGCCCATGCACCACCAAATCCCCAGCCCCCACAACTCGCGCCTTGTGCTTGCTGTTATCCGCGATCAGCTCGATGCGGCCCTTGCCCGCCAGCTGCAGGCGGCGGATGAAGGTGTGTTCAGCCCAGCTGACGAGGTAGATGCCGTCGTCGATGAAGGTGTTAATGCCGCAGTCGACTATTACTGCATCGCCTTCACCTAGCGTTCCTTCCATTCCCTTGTCCCAGCAGGTCACCACGGCCAGTTGCTCGGCGCTGCTGTAACGCACGCCCTGTGCCAGCAGGTAGGCCTCGCTGACGGTGATGCTGCGCACGGCTTCGCTATAGTTAGCGGGTAGCTGTGCGCCTTCTATCGAGCGGAAATCGAAGTGGGGGATGCGGAGTTCGCCTTCGTCTGCCTTGCGCAGGGGAGGGGAGGAGGCGCTTTCGGTTGCCTGGTCGAAGCGGTTTTCCAGGCTCTCGGCGATGGCCTTGGCTATGCGCTGCCTGGCTGCGCTGTTGAGGCTTTTGTCGGCGTGTGTCTTGAGCATCTCCAGCACGAGTTCGACGGTGTCCTCTTTCGCCTCGGCGGCGGCTGAGTTGGCAGCGTGAGTGCTCTTGCTGGGCGAGCCAGACGGATGACCTTCTCCCATGGCGAGCCATGCAACATCACAGTCGAGGGCTTTTGCAAGCGCGACCAGATGCTTCCCGCCGGTCTGGTTGGCGCCGGAGGTCCAGTGGCTTACTGCGCTTTTGCTGACGCCGACGAGTTTGGAAAGGTCGAGTGCACTCAACCCCAGGGCGTTCATGCGTGCTCTGATGCGATCGGAAAAATCCATGGTTGAGGATGCTAAACAGCGTCTGGTTTAGTTTCCTTGTCATGGTTGGTTTATTTTTCTAAACTTCCTTGGTTTAGAGAGCTAAAACTCTTCCGTGGCACTTCGCGCTGACGCCGAGGACTCAAAGGAATGCACAGCTATCTCAAGACATGGACCCAAGACATCACCACCGTCCTCACCCAGCCCCCAGGCGAACCCCAGCTGCAGGCTTTGACCGACTGGCTGCAGCGCACCGCTCCGGTCGATCACGTCTCGCTGTTCCTCTTCGAAGGCAGCGATGCGCCCTTGCCGCTGTTCCACACCTTGCCTGCTGAGCTGCAGGCCACCTTCATCGACGACTACCGTGGCGGTGCGTACCTGTTCGATCCGTTCTTCCTCGCCTGCACCTTCGAGCGCCCGGATGGCCTCTACAGCATGCGCACGCTGGCGCCGGGGAGCTTTCGGGACAACCACTACTTCCAGCTCTACTACCACCGCCTTGAGCTGAGCGAGGAGCTGGGCTTCTTCACCACGCCGACGCCGGGTTGCCGCGCGGTGTTGTCGTTGATGCGCGGGCAGGGCGGGGCGGCGTTCGGCGAGGAGGAGCTGGAGCTCCTGGGCATCGCGGCGCCGGTGGTGCAGGAGGTGGTGCGCCTGGCCTGTGAGGCGCGCGGCCAGCCGCCGGCGGACGCGTTGCAGCCCAGCGACCATGTGCGCGAGGTGTTCAGCCTGTTTGCGCAGGAGCTGCTGACACCGCGCGAGTGCAAGGTGGTGCAGCTGCTGTTGCAGGGCTATTCCAGCAGCGAGATCGCCCAGCAGTTGCGCATCACCCGGGGCACGGTGAAGGTCCACCGGCGCAACCTCTACGACAAGCTGGAGATCGGCACCCAGGCGGAGCTGTTCGGGCTGTTCGTGCGTGAGCTGATGGGCGCGCGGATGTTCAGCCGGCCGCAGCGACGCAACCGTGCCCAGTCGCGCTCTGCTGCCAGCCGGAGCCAATGAGCCCCATCCCCGCGCGCCATCGAGCGTCGCATTCATGTTTCTTCCTGCCTGCCTGGGCGGGTCCGCTTCAGGTGGATTGATAAATTCCATGCATCAATGGATGCAAACAAAGCACTTATCGTTCCAAAGTGTGTCAATCAGAATCCGGCGGCAGAAAGCGCTAATAAGCCCAAACAAGACCGCTGGAGAAACACCTCATGCATGCCTCCCCCAAGCCAGGCTCGTCAGCCGCCCGTTCCAAGGCGGGTGCTGTATTCCGAGTCACGTCCGGCAACTTTCTCGAACAGTTCGACTTCTTTCTCTTCGGCTTCTACGCCACGCAGATTGCGGCCGTCTTCTTCCCCGCCTCGAGTGAGTTCGCCTCGCTGATGATGACCTTCGCCGTGTTCGGCGCCGGCTTCCTGATGCGCCCGCTGGGGGCCGTGATCCTGGGCGCCTACATCGATGATGTCGGCCGCCGGAAGGGGTTGATCGTCACGCTTTCCATCATGGCCAGCGGTACGCTGCTGATCGTTCTCGTGCCGGGCTATTCGAGCATCGGCCTGTGGGCTCCGCTGTTCGTGCTCGTGGGGCGGCTGCTCCAGGGCTTCTCGGCGGGCGCCGAGCTGGGCGGCGTGTCGGTCTACCTGGCGGAGATGGCCACGCCGGGGCGCAAGGGCTTCTACACCAGCTGGCAGTCCGCCAGCCAGCAGGCGGCCATCGTCGTAGCCGCCGCCCTGGGGTACGGCCTCAACCAGCTGATGGCGCCTTCGATGGTCGCCGACTGGGGCTGGAGGATTCCGTTCGCCATCGGCTGTATCATCATCCCCTTCATCTTCTTCCTCCGTCGCAGCCTCCAGGAAACCGAGGAGTTCACCCGCCGCACCCAGCGCCCGACGATGAAGCAGGTCTTCGCCACCCTGGCCGCGAACTGGAGCATCGTCCTGGGCGGCATGCTGATGGTGGCGATGACCACGACCGCGTTCTACCTCATCACCGTGTATGCGCCCACATTCGGCAAGACGGTGCTGAATCTCAGCACCACCGACGCCTTGCTCGTCACCCTGCTGGTCGGCCTCTCGAACTTCTTCTGGCTCCCCATCGGCGGGCACCTGAGCGATCGCTTCGGGCGCAAGCCCATCCTCGTCGCCATGACAACGCTGGCCATCTTCACGGCCTACCCGGCGCTGTCGTTCCTCGCCCAGGCGCCGAGTTTCGAGCACATGCTGGAAGTGCTGCTGTGGATGTCGTTCATCTATGGCCTCTACAACGGCGCGATGATCCCGGCCCTCACCGAAATCATGCCGGTGGAGGTCCGTGTCGCCGGCTTCTCGCTGGCCTACAGCCTGGCCACCGCGGTGTTCGGCGGCTTCACCCCCGCGATTTCCACCTGGCTCATCCACCTGAGCGGCGACAAGGGCGCGCCGGGCTACTGGGTGACCTTCGCCGCGCTCTGCGCCCTCTGTTCCACCCTCGTGCTCTACCGCCGGAGCGCCTCGCGCGCGCCCGTCCCCGCTTGCTGAGGATTCATTTTCGATGAAGGTATTTGCAAAACGTCTCGTCGCGCTCGCCTTCGGCCTGTGCGCGATCCACGCAACCGCACGCGCGGAAGAGCTGAACGTCATGACCTCGGGCGGCTTCACCGCGGCCTTCAAGTTGCTGAGCCCGCCGTACGCGCAGAGCAGCGGCGACACGGTGAACACCATTCTCGGCCCCTCCATGGGCAATGCTCGCGAGGCCATCCCCAATCGCCTGGCGCGAGGGGAGCACGCCGACGTGGTGATCATGGTCGGGTATGCACTGGATGAGCTGATCAAGCAGGGCAAGGTGGACCCGGCCTCCAGGGTGGAACTGGCGGATTCGCGCATCGGCATGGTCGTGAAGCAGGGCGCCCCCAAGCCGTCGATCGATACCGAGCAAGCGCTGAAGCGCACGCTGCTGAGCGCCCGGGCGCTCGCCTATTCCGATAGCGCCAGCGGGGTCTATATCAAGAACGAGTTGTTCAGGAAGCTCGGCGTCCAGCAGCAGGTCGGCCCGAAGGCAAGAATGATCGAACGGATTCCGGTTGCCTCCACCGTCGCCTCGGGTGAGGTCGAGATGGGCTTCCAGCAAGTCGCCGAACTCTTGCCCGTGCCGGGTGTCACCTTCGTCGGCAAGATCCCGGAGTCGCTGCAGTCCGTAACCCGCTACTCCGCCGGTATTCCCCGCAATGCCGAGCACCCGGAGCGGGCGAAGGCGTTGCTGGCCTACCTGTCCTCGCCGGCGGCACAACCCGTCGTTCGTTCCACCGGCCTGGACTCAATCCCCCGCTAGCCTGGCCGGCATGCTCCGGACCAGCCGTTCCAGCTCGAGCGCGGCGGGCGTCAGCGTACGCCCGCGCCGCTTGATCAGGCCCACGTTGCGCAGCACCTGCGGCTCCTCCAGCGGTACGGCCTTGAGAATCGGGTGAGGGGTACGCGGCATGGCGATCGAGGGAACGGCCGCCACGCCCAACCCGGCCTCCACCAGGCCTATCGCCGTGGTGACGTGCCGGGTCTCGCAGATGCTGTCCTTTGCGGGGTGCAGGCGCTTCAGCGCCTGGCTCATGATGAGGCGGTTCCCGGATGTCTTGTCCAGGGCGATGTAGTCGTGCTCATACATCTCCGACCAGGTCACCGAGGCCCGGTCCGCCAGGGGATGATCACGCCGGCAGGCCATCACATAGCGCTCTTCGAGCAGCAGGTCGAACGTCACTTCCGGGCTCAGGTGCCCACTGAAGCTGACGCCGAAATCCGCCTCGCCACTGGCCACGGCGCCGTTCACTTCATGGGCGCTCGCATCCACGACCGCGATCCTGATGCGGGGATACAACCGATGAAACTCGCTGATCGCCTGGGGCATGAAGTAATAGGCCGCCGAAGGCACGCATGCGACCGTGACGCGCTCCGTCCTGCTGGAGGCGATATCGCTGATGCTCATCAACGCGTTGTCCAGCTCGTCGAGCACCCGCTCCACCTCGGGAACGAAGGCACGCCCGATCGCCGTCAGGCTCACCCGGCGGGTCGTCCGCTCGAACAGCTTCACGTTGAGTGCGGATTCGAGTTTCTCGATGCGGCGGCTCAGTGCCGGCTGGGTGATCTTCACCGCCTCGGCCGCCTTGCGAAAACTGCCGTTCTCCACCACCGCCCGAAACGCCTGGAGGTCGTTCAAATCGAAGTTGATGCTCATCCGAGTCACCGTATTGATAACGGGGGTGCATCAATACCATGTTTGGAAATGTCCGGGTCGATGGATTCGGTTCGGTTCCGCACCAGGGTTGTGCAGGTGGGGAAGGGGGCTTCGGCCAGACGGCTCGCTGATTTCGGCTTAGTGGTTTGCGGGCTCCCTGGCCGTATCGCTCGTCCGCCTCGGCCAAGCCCACTTTCCCTGTTCGTCGGCTATTGACCTCAACTTAGCTTGAGGTTTTATCGTCCTGCCCGTTCTTGCCCGCCACCCATGGCGCGGCAAGCGTCTTTTGCAACCAACAAGGACCCGGAATGGACACCCAGACTTCATTGATGATCTTCCAGGCCACGTGCTTCCTCGGGTTTGCGCTGTGGCTCGGCATTGCCCTGGTCAACAACCTGCACGGTTTCGCCAGCTCGGTGGGGGCGGTGGGGGCGACGCTGTCGATGGCGCCCTTGCGCCAGCCGCCCGTGGTCGACATCCCCTTGCTCAGCCGGGCACTGGTTTCGCTGACGCTGCATCGCCTGGCGCTGGGGGTGATCGTGCTGCTGCAGGCGGTGGCCGTTCTCGCCGTATGGGCGGGGTGCTATCTCCTGCTGTTCGGCGGTGGGCTGGAGGCTGCTCGACCCTGGTTGAACCTGGCGCTGAGCGTGGCCCTGGCCTCGCTCTTCGCCATGCTGCTGGGCGGGCTCTGGTTCGCCTACTGGATACGCCAGGAGGGCCTGCAACTGACGCACCTGGTGCTGGTGATCTGGGTGTTGCTGAACTTCCTCGTGCTCAATCTGCGCTGGAGCTGACCTGATGAAGATGATGGTGATAGGCGCCAGCCGGGGCCTGGGTCGTGCGTTGGTGGAGGGGTTGGGCAAGCCGGGGGACCGGATCGTGGGCGTGTCGCGCAGTCGGCCGGATCGCCTGGCGGTCGCTGCGGGCGTCGACATCCAGTGGATCGAGGCCGACCTGGCCGAGCCGAAGGTAGCCATGGCGCATATCGAGGCCCAGGCACCGGCGGAGCTCGACGTGCTCATCTGCAACATCGGCATCTGGGAGCCGCAGGCCTTCAGCGAGGGATACGACTTCCTGAACGACAGCGATGAGACGCTCGCCAGGTTGGTGGAGGTGAACATCACCGCCACGCTGTTGTTGCTCAAGCGCCTGGTGCCACGGCTGCTCGGCTCTGCCAGGCCGCAACTGATCCTCACCGGTTCCACCTCCGCCCTGCATCGCAGCGGGCGGCCCGAGGTGGCGTTCGGTGCCTCCAAGTTCGCGCTGAACGGGATGGCCGATGCATTGCGCGAGGGCTTCCGCGAGCAGCGGCTGGCGGTGACGGTGCTGCAACTGGGCTACCTGAATACCGATGACGACCTCGCCACTCCGCTGGCTGAGGCGGCGGCACGAGGGGAGGGGCAACTGATCCCGCTGCATGACGTGGTCACCCTGGTCGACGCATCGTTGCGCCTGTCGACGGCGTCCTTCGTGCGCGAGCTGGTGCTGCCGGCGATGGCGGACGAACGCTTCTGAGGCGGATCGGGGGAGAGGGTAGAGGGCTTGCCAGGAGAGCGGACGCCGCCAACGGGCGCGGAGAAGTGTGGGGCGATCCGCTATAATCGTGCGGTTGCTGACAGGAGGTTCACCGATGCCAACGCCGTCCCTGCAAGCCAAGAGGGCTTATTACGCCAAGGCGCGCCGGTCCAACTACGCGGCCAGCCTGCGCCTGGAAGGGTTCGAGACCACGCCAGCCGATGGCGAGCGAAAGCTGCCCTCACGTGAGTCCGTACTGAGTGCCTACCGCTCCAGGCAAGACTGATGGTCGACAAGTACGGTACGGGCCAGGACCCGTACTGCTACCCCGCCACCCGGGTCTTGCGCAATCGCCTGGGTCTGACCAGCGACGCGGCTCTGAACCGAGCCGAACGCTCCCTCTCCGAGATTGCTGCCAGCGAAATTGAATTCGCACTTCCCCCCTATGACCTGGCAGCACTTCAGCGAATCCATCGGCAACTCTTTGCGGATGTTTATGACTGGGCTGGCGAGCTCAGAACGTTGGATATCTCCAAAGGTGATACTCACTTCTGCGTCCAGCAGCGCATAGAACCTGAAGCCGGCAAGATCTTCGCGGCCCTGGAGAAGGCCTCCTGGCTGGAGGGGTTGCCCCGTGACGAACTGGTGATTGCGGCGGCTGAGTACTTTGGCGACCTGAACGTGATTCACCCCTTTCGTGATGGCAACGGTCGTGCCCAGCGCATTCTCTTCGAACACCTCATCGTCAATGCGGGCTATGAAATCAGCTGGTGGTCGGTAGAGGCGGACGAGTGGCTGCGGGCCAACATCGAGGCTGTGTTCTGTGACTACCGGGGCCTTGAGCGAATCTTCGAGCGCTGCATTGGTGGGCCCATCGCTTAGCGTGCGGCGGGTCTGTCGTGTGCGGACTTCCGCCTCCGCTCTGGCAGGCGCCCCTTCCGTGTATGTCCGTGTTTCCAACGCCACCCGCATCGCGCCTTACATCCCCGCCATCGCCTCTCTACCGCCCACGCCATAGCCCCCGTTCTCCCTGCATTGCTAGCGTCGCTTTCGCCCATTCGGGGCTCGCTTCAGGGAGAAGCCTTCATGCCGAGAATCGTGCGTATAGCGGACATCATCGACGACAGCCCGCTCTCCTGGTTGCAGGTGCGGGTGCTGGTCCTGTGTTTTCTCATCGTGTTGCTGGATGGCTTCGACACGGCCGTGATCGGCTACGTCGCGCCGGAGCTGATCCTCGAGTGGGGGCTTGAGCGCAGCGAGCTGGCGCCGGCCTTCGGCGCAGGGCTGTTCGGCATGTTGCTGGGGGCGGTGTGCTGCGGGCCGCTGGCCGATCGCTTCGGGCGCAAGCGCGTGCTGCTGGCCGGCATCCTGGTGTTCGCCCTGGGCACGCTGGCGGCGGCGTTCTCCACCTGGCTGGGGCAACTGGTGGTGTTGCGCTTCGTCACCGGCATCGGCCTGGGCGGCGTGCTGCCCAACTGCATCACCCTGTCATCGGAGTATTCCCCACGGCGCCGGCGGATGCTGCTGGCCACCCTGAGCTACTCGGGGTTCATCCTCGGCCTGGCCCTGGGTGGCAGCGTGGCGGCCTGGCTGATGCCGGCACTGGGCTGGGAGGGGATGCTCGCCCTCGGCGGCCTGGCGCCGCTGGTCCTGGTGCCGGTGCTGATGCGCTGGCTGCCGGAGTCGCTGTACTTCCTGGTGGGCCACAAGCGCCAGCGCAAGACCCTGTTGCGCCTGGTCACCGCCATCGGCGGCAGGGACAGCTGGCGCGGCGCGATCCTGGTGGGCGACCTGCCCGAGCAGCCGCGCTCGCCGGTGTCCGTCCTGTTCCAGCGGGAACGGGTACTGCGCACGCTGATGCTGTGGCTGACCTTCTTCTGCGGGCTCTTCGTCTTCTACCTGCTGACCAACTGGCTGCCCACCATCCTCCGTTCCAGCGGCTACGGAGCGAGCGAGTCGGCACATATCGCCTCGATGATTCCCATGGGCGGGGTGCTCGGCAGCATCGTCATGGCGCTGGTGCTGGACCGCGTCGGGCCGCGTTGGGTGCTGCCGTTGCAGGCGGCGTTCTCGGCGCTGGCCCTGGGGATGATCGGCTCGCAGCTGGGCAGCGCCAGTGAGCTGATGCTGATGGTGTTCATCGCGGGCTTCGGCCTCAGCGGGCTGCTGTCCAACCTGAGCATCTTCGCCGCCACGCTGTACCCGGTGGACGCGCGGGCCACGGGGGTGAGCTGGGCCCTCTCGGCGGGGCGCGCCGGGTCCATCGTCGGCTCCATGATGGGTGCCTGGCTGTTCGCCCAGGCGGGCAGCCTGCCCGATTTCTTCATCTGGCTCGCGGTACCGGTGCTGGTGGCCAGCCTCGCGCTGGCGGTACTGGGCTATCGCCGCCGCGCCTTGCTGAACGTGGCGCCGGAATGACGCTTCCCGATCGGCCGGCGCGCGCTCTTTTGCGTCGGTCGCCTTTCTACCCGGCTCGCCAGCGGCCCGCCTCGGCCGAGCACCCCTCTGGCGAGGCCGGAGGGGAGTGGGCCGTGCTGAACGTCGCCGCCACTGCGCGTCGCCAGGGGCTTGCCCCAGGCGACGCTCACAGCCAGGCCCCATGCAGGGCCATGAGTGAAGGAACCACCATGAACGACACAACGCTCTACATCGACGGCTGCTGGGTCGGCCCGAGTCGCCCCAACCGCTTGAGCAGCATCAACCCCGCCACTGAAATGACCCTGCAGGAGCTGTCTGCGGCCGGCATCGAGGAGGTGGACCTGGCGGTGCAGGCCGCGCGCCGTGCCTTCGAAGGGGAGTGGGGCCACACCCGGGGTGCCGTGCGTGCGCGCTTCCTGGAGGCCATGGCCGATGACCTCGAGCGCCGTGCCGAGGAGCTGGCCCTGCTGGAGGTGCTCGACAACGGCAAGCCGCTGCCCGAGGCCCGGCAGGATGTCACCGAGGCCATCGCCTGCTTCCGCTACTACGCCGCTCTGGCCTGCGAACTGGACGAGCGCCAGGAGCAGCCACTGGTGCTGGACGACCCACGCTTCAGCTGCCGCATCCGCCACGAGCCGGTGGGCGTGGCCGCGCTGATCGTGCCCTGGAACTTCCCCCTGCTCATGGCCGCCCGCAAGGTGGCGCCGGCCCTGGCGGCGGGCGCCACCTGCGTGCTCAAGCCCTCGGAGCTGACACCGCTGACCGCCCTGCAACTGGGCCATACCGCCCATGCGGTGGGCCTGCCGCCGGGCGTGCTGAACATCCTGCCCGGCCGGGGCCAGGAGACGGGGCAGGCCCTGGCGCAGCACCCGGAGGTGGACAAGCTGGCCTTCTCCGGGAGGCTGATCACCGGAGCCAAGCTGGTGGCCGGCACCGCTGCCGATTTCAACAACCCGACCCTGGAGCTGGGCGGCAAATCCTCCCTCATCGTCTTCGACGACGCCGATCTCGATGCCGCCGTGGAGTGGGCCCTCTACGGCATCTTCCACAACCAGGGCCAGGCCAGCAGCGCCACCTCGCGCCTGCTGGTGCAGCAGGACATCGCCGAACGCCTGCTGGAGCGGCTGGTGGAGGCCGTGCGGGCTATCTGCATCGGCCCCGGCACCGAGCCGGGCGTGCAGATGGGGCCGCTGGTCAGCGCGGCCCGCTACAGCCAGGTGATGGAGGTCATCGCCCAGGGCCGGCAGGACGCGCGCCTGCTCACCGGCGGGCGCCGCCCGCCGGGCTTGCACATCGGCTACTTCATCGAGCCCACCGTCTTCGACGAGCCCCACACCGGCAGCCCCCTCTGGCGCCACGAAATCCTCGGGCCGGTGCTGAGCGTCAAGCGCTTCGGCACCGAGGAGCAGGCCGTGGCGATGGCCAACGACAGCCTCTACGGCTTCGCCGCCGCGGTGATGAGCACCGACCTGGACCGCGCCCGCCGCGTCGCTGGTCAGCTGCGGGTCGGCGTGGCCTGGATCAACTGCTCGCAACCGGCCCTCGTCCAGGCCCCCTGGGGCGGCACCCGCCTCAGCGGCCTCGGCCGCGAGCTTGGCCCCTGGGGGCTCGACAACTACCTGGAGGTGAAGCAGGTGACCGAATACATCAGCGAGGAGCCCTGGGGGTGGTACCGGGGCTGAGGTGCGTTCCCCGTGCGCGTGGGGTGGCTGTGGCCATCAAGACCAACAAGAACAACCCATCCGTCGAGTTCGGCCCGACGTGGCCGGGAGGCATGCATGCCCCAGAACCCCCGCAAGGACTCCTTTCTCATCGCCGCGAGCCTGATCGCCGTGTCCATCACCGTGGCCGGTCTCGCGCTGTTCCCCCAGGAGTCCGAGGCCTTTGCCGATCGCATCTTCGACTCCTCGACCCGGACCTTCGGCACCCTGGTGCAGCTCTTCGTCTTCGGTTGCGGGGTGGCGGTGCTCTACCTGGCGTTCAGCAAGTACGGGCAGATCCGCCTCGGCGCCGGGCGGCCGGAATTCGGCAACACCACCTGGGTATTCATGTTCATCTGCGCGGGCCTGGGCTCCTCGACCCTCTACTGGGGAATCATGGAGTGGGCCTACTACTACCAGACGCCGGGCCTGAACCTCGCGGCCGGCTCGGCCCAGGCGCTGGAGCACAGCGTCAGCTTCACCTTCTTCCACTGGGGCATCAGCGCCTGGGCGGTCTATGCGCTGTCGTCCCTGGCGCTGGCCTACCACTTCCATGTGCGCAAGCGCAGTGGCCTGGGGCTGGCATCGATCGTCGAGGCGGTGACCGGGTTCCGCGCGGCCGGGCCCATGGGCCGCCTGGTGGACCTGACCTTCCTGCTCACCATGTTCGGCGCGCTGACGGTACCGCTCGCCGTCACCGCCACCACCCTGACCCGCGGCCTGGCCAGCCTCACCGGCATTCCCGATACCTTCATCACCCAGGTGCTGGTCATCGGCCTGGTGGCGCTGGTGTTCTCACTCAGCTCCTACGTCGGCATCGATGGCGGCATGCAGCGCCTGGCCAGGCTGGTGGGCTTCGGTGTGCTCGGTTTCGCCGGCCTGATACTGGTGATAGGGCCGACGCGCTTCATCCTGGACAACACCGCCAACGCGTTCGGCATCACCCTGCAGAACTTCGTGCGCATGAGCCTGTTCACCGACCCGGCCGGCGAGGGCGCCTTCACCCGTAACTGGACGGTCTTCTACTGGCTCTGGTGGGTGTCCTACGCACCGGGGGTGGCGATGTTCGTCACCCGCGTTTCCCGAGGGCGCACGGTACGCGAAGTGATCGCCGCGCTCATTCTCGGCGGCACCGCTGGCTGCTGGTTCTTCTTCGGTGTGCTCGGCAGCTACGGCGTTCATCAATTCGTTGCCGGCGTGGTCGATGTACCGGGTGTCCTCGCGACTCAAGGCGGCGAGGTGGCCGTGGAGCTGCTGTTCAACGCCTTGCCCCTGGGCAAGCTGTTCCTTGCGGCTTACCTCGTCCTCATGGCGGTGTTCTGCGCCTCGCACATGGACGCCGTCGCCTATGCCGTGGCCGCCACCAGTACACGCAACCTGCGCGAGGGGCAGGACCCGACGCCCACGCATCGGTTGTTCTGGTGCGTGATGCTGACGCTGATCCCGCTGGCGATGCTGTTCGCCAAGGCCTCCCTGCCCACCATGAAGACGGCGGTGGTGCTCACGGCCATCCCGTTCACGCTGATCCTGCTGGTTATGATCTGGGGCCTGTTCCGCTGGCTGCTGGAGGATTACGGCCAGGTACCCGCCCAGCGCATCGCCGAGGAGTCCCGCGCGGCGCGCGAGGAGGGCGGAGGGGCCGCCATCGCCCCGGCACCCTGACCCGACGTCATGCCCGGATGGGGGCGGGCATGGCCAGCAAGCCCCCCTAATCGAGCGATACCACAAGAAGTTGCCTACGCCCGGGCTTGCCCGGCCAGGCGCCATAGAGGAGTACCGATGATGAACAGCATCCAGCGACTGCCCGCCGACTTCTGCGCTGATCCCGAGTTCGCCCATACGCTGCCCGCCAGCTACTACACGCACCCGGACATCTTCGAATACGAGAAGGAGGCCATCCTCGCCCGCAGCTGGATCTGCGTGGCGCACCGAAGTGAGCTGGCCGAGAACAATGCCTATGTCACCCGCGAGCTGATCGGCGAGAGCATCCTCATCGTGCGGGGGCGGGATGCCGAGCTGCGCGCCTTCTTCAACGTCTGCCCCCATCGCGGGCACCAGTTGCTGCAGGGCAGCGGTATGGCGAGGAACGTGATCACCTGCCCCTACCACGCCTGGGCCTTCCGCCTCGACGGGGAGTTGGCCCATGCGCGCAACTGCGCCGAGGTGGCCGGGTTCGACAAGAGCGCTTCGAGCCTGGTGCCGTTGCGGGTACAGGAGTACGCCGGCTTCGTCTTCATCAACATGGACAGCGACGCCGGCCCGGTGGAGCAGCAGCTGCCGGGGCTGGAGGCCGCCATGCGCAAGGCCTGCCCGGTGATCGACGACCTGCACCTGGCCGCCCGCTTCGTCACCGAAACGGCGGCCAACTGGAAGTCCATCGTCGACAACTACATGGAGTGCTACCACTGCGGGCCGGCCCACCCCGGCTTCTCCGACTCGGTGGACATCAATCGCTATACCCACAGCCTGCACGGCAACTGGACGCTGCAATACGGCGAGGCCAAGCCCTCGGCCCGGTCCTTCAGGTTCGACGACTCGGTGCAGAACCCATCCTTCGCCGGCTTCTGGGCCTGGCCCTGCACCATGTTCAACGTACCGCCGGGCGCGGATTTCATGACGGTGATCTACGAGCTGCCGGTCAGCGCCGAAGTCACCCTGCAGCAGTACGACATCTACTTCCTCGACAAGCAGCTCACCGCCGCGCAAAGGGCGTTGATCGAGTGGTACCGCGATGTCTTTCGCCCCGAAGACCTGCGCCTGGTGGAGAGCGTGCAGAAAGGCCTGCGCTCGCGGGGTTATCGGGGCCAGGGGCGCATCATGACCGACCGCAAGCGCAGCGGTGAGAGCGAACACGGCATCGCTCACTTCCACCGCCTGGTCGCACAGGCGCACCAGGGGCGTTGACCGCGCGCGGCGCTTCACGGCCTCGCCGGCGCCCCGCTGCAGGCAGGAGGTTGAGGATGGTCGACGATTCCAAACCGATAGCGGTGCGAAACCCGCATCCACGAGGGCGAGGCGGAACACCAGGACCGGTACCGGAGCGACGCAGAAAAGGCGGCCCAGCGCACCTTGATGCCGTGCCTGTCGCGGGCCAGGGGCGAGCGGCTGGTGCCGCACCTGTGACGCCGACACTGACGAACAACAACAAGAAAGGGGTAACGCAATGCACAACTCGACAATGCGCCGTGGGCTCAATGCCCGGCATATCCGCTTCATGGCCCTCGGCTCCGCCATCGGCACGGGGCTGTTCTACGGTTCGGCGGCGGCCATCCAGCGCGCCGGCCCCTCGGTGCTGCTGGCGTACCTGATCGCCGGCGCGGCGGTGTACCTGATGATGCGCGCCCTGGGCGAGATGGCCGTGCGCACGCCGGTGGCCGGCTCGTTCGGCCACTATGCCAACCGCTACCTGGGGCGCTTCGCCGGCTTTCTCACCGGCTGGACCTACGTCTTCTCGATGCTGATGGTGTGCCTCGCCGACGTCACCGCCTTCGGCATCTACATGGGCCTGTGGTTTCCCGATACCCCGCGCTGGGTCTGGGTGCTGGGCATCGTGTTCGTCATCGCCGCTATCAACCTGTGCAACGTGCGGGTGTTCGGCGAGCTGGAGTTCTGGCTCTCGCTGCTCAAGGTGGTGGCCATCGTCGCGATGATTCTCGCCGGGCTCACGGTGCTGGTGTTCGGCATCCGCCTGGGCGATGCGGGCGGGGTGGCCTCCTTCGCCAACCTCTGGGCCCATGGCGGCTTCTTCCCCAATGGGCTGGAGGGCATGGTGGCGTCCTTCACCATCGTCATCTTCGCCTTCGGCGGCATCGAGGTGATCGGCCTCACCGCCGGTGAAGCGCAGGACCCGCAACGGATGATCCCCAAGGCCATCAACTCGGTGCCGCTGCGTATCCTGCTGTTCTACGTGCTGACCCTGCTGGTGCTGATGGCCATCTACCCCTGGCCGAAGATCGGCAGCCAGGGCAGCCCCTTCGTGCAGATATTCAGCGGGCTGGGCATCGACGCCGCCGCCACCCTCCTCAACCTGGTGGTGATCTCGGCGGCCATCTCCGCCATCAACAGCGACATCTTCTGCACAGGCCGCATGCTCTACGGCATGGCCGGCAATGGCCAGGCGCCGGCCTCCTTCGCCCGGCTCTCACCTGCCGGCGTGCCCTGGATGACGGTCCTGGTGATGACCCTCGCGCTGCTCGTCGGCGTGCTACTCAACTACCTGCTGCCCAACGAGCTGTTCCTGCTGTTCGCCTCCCTGGTGACCTTCGCCGTGGTCTGGGTGTGGCTGATGATCCTGCTTTCCCAGGTCGCCATGCGCCGTCGCCTCGACGCGCAGGAGGTCGCCGCGCTGCGCTTCCCGGTGCCGTTCTGGCCCTGGGGGCAGTACCTGGCGATCGCCTTCATGCTGTTCGTCTTCGCCGTGATGGCGAGCTTCCCAGACACCCGTACCGCGCTCTATATCGGCAGCCTCTGGCTCATGCTCCTGGGCATCGCCTACCTCATGAAGGGGCCTGGCGACGAGCCGGCGGATGCGGCATCGACCCTTCGTCCCTGATCACGCACGCAAAGGAAACCTCCATGACCCGGCACCCCTATGAATTCGAGCTGCCCCATTCGCTGATCGAAGACTTCCACCGCGACGGCGCCATCTGCGTGCGCCAACTGTTCAAGGCCCAGGAGGTGGCGCTGCTCAAGCAGGGCATCGAGCGCAACCTCGCCAACCCCAGCGAGCGCGCCAAGGTCGCCAGCCGTCCCGACGACCCGGGCTGGTTCTTCGAGGACTTCTGCAACTGGCGGGAATTCGACGAATACCGCCGCTTCATCTTCGAGAGCCGTGTCGGCTCCGTCGCCTCGCAGCTCATGGGCGGCGGCACCGTGCGCCTCTACCACGACCACCTGCTGGTCAAGGAGCCCAACACCCGCCAGCGCACGCCCTGGCACCAGGACCAGCCCTACTACAACGTCGAGGGCCGGCAGAACTGCAGCATGTGGATGCCCGTCGACCCGGTGGCGCGCGCCTCCACCCTGGAGTTCGTCGCCGGCTCCCACCTCGGCCCCTGGTTGATGCCGCGCACCTTCCTCGACAACCAGGCCCGCTGGTTCCCCGAAGGCACCCTGGCCGACCTGCCGGATATCGAGGCCGATCGCTTCCGCTGGAACATCCTCGGCTGGGAGCTGGAGCCGGGCGACGCGGTGTTCTTCCACATGCTCACCCTCCACGGCTCCGGTGGCGTGGGCGGCAAGAGCCGACGCCGCGCCTTCTCCCTGCGCTTTCTCGGTGAAGACATGGTCCACGCCCCAAGGCCCTGGAAAACCTCCCCGGAATTCCCCGGGCTGGCGGACGAACTGGCAGCCGGCGCACCCATGGAACACCGCCTGTTTCCGGTGCTCTGGCCGAGGGTTTGAGGGGGAGAGATGTAGGTGTAGGTTGGGCCGGGGCACGAGGCCCAACGCGCGGGGTTGAGCGTCACGGCGGTGGCTCATATGAGGTTCCGCAGCCCTGGGATGTCGGGACAGCCGCCGCTGCTCACGCTGACGGCGGTAGTTGGGCCGCCTGAATGACGTCGATCTCGGTGCGTGATCAGGGCGGTGCTGGTTCGCTTTGATCTTTCCATGAGTCAGGTATACGTTACATTCAATACCATTTGTTACGTATATAGAACATGGATCATTCCCTTATCACGGCACGCCTTGGCGAGAAGATCCGGCAGTGCCGCCTGAATCGCGGGCTCACGCAGGCCAGGCTGGCTGAGCTGGCGGGTATCACCCGGCAGAAGGTCATCGCTATCGAGAGAGGCGATTTGTCGGTTGGCATGCTGACCTACGCGCGAGCGCTGGGAGCCATGGACTGTGAGTTCGCGCTGGTACCTGCGGCCATGCCGACGCTGGACGAGATCCAGGGAGTGTTCGCCTGATGACAGCCGTGCTGCGGGTGGCAACGCCGGAGGGCGAGAGTGGGAGGGTGCTCAGCTCCAACGGGGACTATCTGTTTCGCTACCACGAAGAGGCCAGGGCGCAGGCGTCCATCAGCCTGCTCATGCCTGTGCGTGTTGATGAATACCGCTACCGGGAGCTGCACCCCATCTTCCAGATGAACCTGCCGGAAGGCTATGTCCTGGAACAATTGCGCAATCGCCTGGCCAAGATGGTGCGTGTCGATCCCATGTTGCTGCTGGCGCTTTCCGGCAGCAGTTCGCCTATCGGGCGGGTAGCCGTCAGCTCGGATGAGGTCGATGCGCTTCTGCGGCGACAGCAGTTCCCGGGCGAAAGGCTGGAGGAAATCCTGGCTTGGGATGGTACTGAGGATATTTTTGCCAGCCTGGTGGATCGTTACATTCTGCGCGCCGGGATTTCGGGCGTGCAGCCGAAGGTGCTGGTTCCAGAACAGTCGGGCGCAGCTTCACAGCAGCTCACGTCGAAAACCTCCGAACTGATCATCAAGAGTGGCCGAGACGAGTTTCCTGGGCTGGCTATCAACGAGTTCCTCTGCATGTCCGTGGCCAGGGAGGCGGGAATTGTGGTGCCGGAGTTCTACCTGTCCGACAACACCAGGCTGTTCGTCATGCGCCGTTTTGATCGGGACGAGCAACTCGATCCCATCGGCTTCGAAGACATGGCCGCGTTGATGGGCCTGGCTGCAGAGCAG
Source organism: Pseudomonas sp. 57B-090624 (assembly GCF_003234055.1). Taxonomy (NCBI): domain Bacteria; kingdom Pseudomonadati; phylum Pseudomonadota; class Gammaproteobacteria; order Pseudomonadales; family Pseudomonadaceae; genus Pseudomonas; species Pseudomonas sp. 57B-090624. The sequence continues at coordinate 39,585 of NZ_QKRU01000034.1, read as the reverse complement.
AAGTACAGCAAGAGCTACTCGGCCATCGCCAAGGCCATCCGTCTGTTCTGCTCGCCGGAGCAGGTGCAGGATTCATTGGCGCAGTTGTTCGCGATGGTCAGCTTGAGCTGCATCGTTGGAAATGGTGATGCCCATCTGAAGAACTTCGGACTGCTGTATTCCGACCCTACGCAGCGTGATGCACGGCTGGCGCCTGCCTACGACATCGTCAACACCACGGCCTACATTCCCGAGGACGTACTGGCACTGGAGCTGGTCGGTAACAAGTCACTGCTCGCTTCCAGGCAGGGGTTGCTCGAGTTCGCCAGCGTTTGCGACGTAGCTCGGCCGGAGGAGGTCATTCGTGGGCAACTAGCAGCGCTGGAGCGTGTGCTGGCGCGTTCGACCGAACTGTGTGAGCGGGCGCCGAACGTGGCTGCCGCAATCCGCCTGAATGCTGGGCCGTACATGCAGACCTTCAGCTAGCAGGCTGTTAAAAACTGACGGTGTTGCCGTTGCGGCGCCCTTGGTTACACACGAAGCCAACTCGCCCTATGTGGATGGCTGAGCTCCATCCCACTTCTGGAACACCGGTGGAGTGGATCGAAACCGCCGGCGCCCTATTTGTTTCCGCTGACCAGCAGTCAAATCGGCAGCAGCCGCGCCCTGGCCTCGGCATATTCGCGCTTGAGCTGGGCGATGTACTCCGCCGCCTTCTGCACCTTGTCGATCGGGGCGATGCCCTGGCCGCAGCCCCAGATGTCCTTCCAGGCCTTGGCCTCGCTGCTGCCGAAATTCATCTTGCTCGGGTCGCTCTCGGCGAGGTTGTTCGGGTCCAGCCCCGCCGCCAGGATCGAGGGCTTGAGGTAGTTGCCGTGCACGCCGGTGAAGAGGTTGCTGTAGACGATGTCATCGGAGGAGCACTCGACGATGGCGCGCTTGTAGTTCTCGCTGGCGTTGGCTTCCTCGCAGGCGATGAAGGCCGAGCCGATATAGGCGAAGTCGGCGCCCATGGCCTGGGCGGCGAGGATGGCGCCGCCGGTGGCGATGGCGCCGGAGAGGGCCAGTGGGCCGTCGAACCACTGGCGGATCTCCTGGATCAGCGCGAACGGGCTCTTCACCCCGGCATGGCCGCCGGCACCGGTGGCGACCGCGATCAGGCCGTCGGCGCCTTTCTCCACCGCCTTGCGGGCGAAGGCGTTGTTGATCACGTCATGCAGCACGACGCCGCCATAGGAATGCGCGGCGGCGTAGATGTCCTCGCGGGCACCCAGGGAGGTGATGACGATGGGCACCTTGTACTTCACGCACAACGCCATGTCGTGCTCCAGGCGGTCGTTGCTCTTGTGCACGATCTGGTTGATCGAGAAGGGCGCCGCCGGGTTGTCGGGGTTCGCGCGGTTGTAGGCATCCAGCGTCTCGGTGATCTCCGCCAGCCAGTCCTCCAGCAGCGAGGCGGGGCGCGCGTTGAGTGCCGGCATCGAGCCGACCACGCCGGCCTTGCACTGTTCGATCACGAGTTTCGGGTTGCTGATGATGAACAGCGGCGAGCCGATGACGGGGAAGGGCAAGCGATCCAGCGGGGCGGGGAGCCGGGACATGTGAACTCCATTAGATCCGTTAATGAGAAAGATTCGCAGATTGTGGTGGCGCGCCCCTTCCGGTCAAGCACCGCCTCACGGTTCGGCATGAAGGCCCCCGGGGTTGGCGGGAGTGCAATGCCCGCCTGGCTTCTTCAGGGGCGATACAGCTGCAGCCGACCGCTGTCGATCATCCAGCGGGTGAACTCCGCCAGCGGCACCTGGTAGCTGTACACCACCCGCACGTCGTAGCCGGGGCGATAGTTCTCGAAGTAGTAGCTGAGCACCAGCGCCAGGCCGTCTTCCGACAGGCTCAGGCCCTGCTCGCGGTACTGCAGTTCGTCGGCGTTGCGCTCGATGTCCTGGCGCAGCATCAGAGGGGCCTGGCGCGGGTCGTTCATGGGTTACTCCGCCTGCGTCTTGCAGCCCAGCCACAGGCGGCTGCTGTCCACTTGGCCCGCCCGGCCCTCGGCCACCAACTGTGCGCGCTGCTCGGCGATGTACTCGCGCAGGGCGGCGTAATAGTCGGGGTGTTGCTCCAACTGGTCGGTGAGGGGCAGGGCGGTGGCGCGCTGGTCCACGGTGTCGCCGACCGATTGCGCGGTGTCGATGGCGTCCACCGTGTCGCTGTTGCCGCTGCCGAAGGGCGAGAAAATGAAGTTCGCTACGCGGCCCACGCTGTCGCGGCTGTTGGCCGAGCCCAGCAGCGGCCACTCGACGGTGGGGCCGTTGCCGATGCCCCAGACGCCGAAGGTCTGGCCGAAGTCCGCCTCGTGGTGCGGCAGGCCCATGCGCCCGGCGGTATCGAACACCCCGCCGACGCCGAGAATGGTGTTGAAGGTGAAGCGGCCCAGGGTGTTCATCGCCCGCTGGCCGTTGCCCTGCAGCAGGTCGTTCACCAGCACCTTGGGTTCGGCGAAGTTGGCGGCGAAGTTGTGCACGCCGTCGCGCACCGGCTCCGGCAACCGCGCATAGCCCCGTGCCACGGGGGCCAGGGCGTAATCGTCGACCACCCGGTTGAAGGCGAACACCTTGCGGTTGAGCCCCTCGGCCGGGTCGCTCACACCGGGTGCCAGATCCGCGCAGTCAGCCTGGGTGGTCACCTGGCTGCTGCACCCCACCAGCGGCAACAGGCAGCCGCACAACACCCCGATACGCATCCCGTTTTCGAATCTTTTCTGCATCACCGACATACCGCCTACCTCCCAATGAATGGCGGCGAGGATGGCCTGGCGGCTTTGCTGGAAGATGTCCCGTTGATGCCGGCGTTGAAGGATTGTTGCCCGATTGAAATATATGACCGCCCGGCGCAAATGGTTTTAGATGAGCGACCCCAGCCAACCCGAACCGAGCATCGTGAACAGACTGTTGATCGTGGACGACGATGTGGAAATCCTCGCCCTGCTGAAAAAATTCTTCCTGCAGCACTCCTACGAAGTGGAAGTCGCCACCGACGGCGCCGCCATGTGGGCTGCCATCGCCCGGCAGCGCCCGGACGTGATCGTGCTCGACGTGATGCTCCCCGGGCAGAGCGGCCTCAGCCTGTGCCAGCGGGTGCACGGTGAGCTGGGCATCCCCATCGTCATGCTCACCGCCATGGGCGAATTGAGCGATCGCATCATCGGCCTGGAGCTGGGCGCCGACGACTACCTGACCAAGCCCTTCGACGCCCGTGAGCTGCTGGCCCGCGTGCGCGCCGTGCAGCGCCGCACCGGGGCCGCGGTGAAGGCCGGCGGCGACGAGGCGCGGCCGGTGATCGTCTTCGCCGGCTGGCAGCTGGATGTCGCCCGCCGCGAGCTGCGCTCGCCCGATGGCGTGATGATCCCGCTCTCCGGCGGCGAGTTCGACCTGCTGCTGGTGTTCCTCGAACACCCGGGGCGCATCCTCAGCCGCGAGCAACTGCTCGACCTTTGCCACGGCAACGCCCACGACGCCTTCGACCGCAGCGTCGACGTGCAGGTCAGCCGCCTGCGCCGCAAGATCGAGCCCGACAGCAAGCGCCCGGACATCATCCGCACTGTGCGCAATGGCGGTTACCAGTTCAGCCCCGAGGTCAGCCGCCGATGAACTGGCCGCGCGGCAGCGACACCATCGCCCGCTGGATCGCCCTGACCATCGTCATGGCCATGCTTGCCTCGCTGTTGCTCAACTGGCTGTTCGTGGAGCTGGCCGGCGTCTGGGCGCAGCCCTCCTTGCTCCGCAGCGGGGTGCTGGAGCGGGCGGCGCTCGCCACCCAGATCATCGAGGCCGCCCCCGAGGCCCAGCGTCCGCTGCTGGCCCGGGCCGCCAGCGCGCCGAATTTCTCCGTGCGCTGGGTCGCCGGCCGCAACCAGTTGACTCTGCCGCCGGGCTTTGACGACGGCTTCCAGGACGATAGCGGGCTGATCGAGAAACTGTTCGGCGAGGCCCGCCACCTGGAGGCCTACGACCCCGAGGACTGGCCGCCACCCAATGCCGATCGCCCCTATCAGTTGCTGGTGAAGCTGCATGATGGCAGCTGGCTGGAGTTCTCCGCGCGCTACCGCAGCTGGGGCCTGGACCCGGAGATACGCCTGGGCATCATCGTCGCCCTGGCGCTGGTCGCCTCGCTGGCCGTGGCCTGGGTCGCCACCCGCCGGCTGGCCCGGCCCCTGGAGAGCTTCGCCCATGCCGCGCGGCGCTTCGGCAGCGACTTCCGCGCCCCGCCCATCGAGCCCCTCGGCCCGCGTGAAATCCGCCAGGCCATTCTCGCCTTCAACACCATGCAGGCGCAGATCCGCCATTTCGTCGCCGACCGCTCGCAGATGCTCGCCTCTATCTCCCATGACCTGCGCGCGCCGCTCACGCGCATGCGCTTGCGCGGCGAATTCATCGACGACCCCGAGCAGCAGCGCAAGCTGTTCCGCGACGTGGACGAGATGCAGGGCATGATCAACGCCGCCCTCGACTTCTTCCGCGACGACGCGCGCCTGGAGCCCGCCACCCCCTTCGACCTCGCCGAGCTGCTGCAGACCCTGATCGACGACTACCGCGACCAGGGCATCGACATCCCCTACAGCGGCCCCACCAAACTCGTCTACCTGGGCCGCCCACTGGGGCTCAAGCGCGTCTTCACCAACCTGCTGGAGAACGCCCTGAAGTACGCCCGCGCCCCGGCGATCACGCTCCACACCGACCCGCACGGCATCCTCATCGACATCAGCGACCAGGGCCCCGGCATCCCCGAGCAGCACCTGGAGGAGGTCTTCGAACCCTTCTACCGGCTCGAACCCTCGCGTAATCCCGCATCCGGCGGCGTCGGCCTCGGCCTCTCCGCCGCCCGCGCCATCGCCCGCGAACACGGCGGCGAACTGCACCTGCACAACCGCCCCGAAGGCGGCCTGCGTGCGCGGGTGGAGTTGCCGTGGGGGTGATGGGCGCCGAAGCCCGCTCTTGTAGGTTGGGCTGAGGCACGAAGCCCAACGAGCCAGGCCGAGCCTTGCTCCGTTGGGCCTCGCTAGGCTCGGCGCCAATCTACGGCGCTTAAAGCTCCTATTGCTCCCACCCTTCGCTCTGCTGGCAATGTGCCAATAAGCGGCTATTCCTATATCCAGTGCCTCAACTGGCACACAGTGGTGATGGAATACTTCACAGGGAGCGTGCAATGAAACTGAATTGGCCAAGCGTTGGACCTATTGTCGGAGCGACCGGCCCCGACGAGACACGTGTCTTCATCAGGGCTGGGAAAGAGGTGCTCGGACAGGATCAGCGGCGCTGTTTTGGGGCTTTGCGTTGGCGCCAGGCAGGGAGCGCCGCCTGGTCCTTGCCCATCTTCAACAAGCTCTCTCCTATCTTCGACTTCAGTTGCGTATTCGTGATTCAGGGGCTCGCCCCTGAGACCTTGTACGAGTACCAGGTCGGCTGGTTCTTTGCCGAGGCTGAATTGGCAGGCGTCCAGGCCCTTGCCGGCGATCTGCAATGGCCGGCTCCAGAACCGGATTTCAAACTGAGCTTCACGACGGGCCCATCAGGGAATACAGCCCCGCGCCGCTACATCGTGGGTTCCTGCCGCTATGTACTGCGGCTATTCGGTGGCAACTTCTTTGATGATCGGGGCGACAAAGCCTTCCGTTCTGTTCTGGAGCAGATCGCCGGTGGCCAATCCGTCGATGCATTGTTGATGATCGGCGATCAGATCTACGCGGACGACCTCAAGGGGCTGGCACCGGACCAGACCCTGGATCAATTCCTTGAGCGTTATCGAGCTGTTTTCGCGCAGGAATACATACGCAAGCTCATGGCGAGAGTGCCGACCTACATGATTCTCGATGACCACGAAATCGAGGACAACTGGCCGGTTGAAGCCACGAGCAGTGACCGGACTTCGAAGTACATCTGGGCAATGCATGCCTACCAGATTTACCAGTGCAGCCACAGTCCACTTTTTCCGAGCAACGGCGAGCGTATCGAGGGGACGCTCTCGCATTTCTGGTACAGCTTCCGGGACGGCTGCGCCGACTGGTTTGTCATGGATTCTCGGACCGAGCGGGTACTCGAGGCGGGCGCTCGGAGAATGGTCAACGACGGGCAAATGGGCGCGCTGCTCAAATGGCTGGATGATGGCTCCGGGAACGTCAAGTTCATCGTGACCTCGGTGCCGATGTTCCCCGATATGAAAAGCGACAAGAACGACAAGTGGGATGCATTCCCTGAACAACGCCAGCAGATCCTCGACTTCATTCACAGCAAGCGGATCAGGAAAGTGGTCTTCGTTTCCGGTGATGTGCACTGTTCGTTCACCAGTGAATTGCGCCTGGAAGGAGACGACGACTTCCTCGTGCACCAGATCGTTTCCTCATCGTTCTTCTGGCCTCTGCCGCACATGCGCCAATCAAGCTTCGGTTTTGGTGACGTACTGAAGGGCAAGGGGAACCAGCGCTACGTCGGCGCTCTTACTTCCGAGATGCACTCCAAAGACAACTTCGCGCGTATCGAAGTCGACCAGGCGTCTGCCGTGGTGACGTTCTATGAACGCAAGGGCAATGCGCTTGGAAGCGCCACACTCGCTTTCTAGTTGCCAGACGTGGAAAGGGCCGAGCCAGCCTTTCGGTACATGCGGTTTGTGCTTTTCAACAGCGAGGATTCTTTATGGACGAGCAGATCACCCAGGCAGCGGATGCGTTGGCTTCTACCCCGACGGCGATTGGCACCGCCCGGACAGCTACGTCTCAATCCACCGAGTTGTATGACTTGCTTAAAGTCGTCGTAACCGATGTGAGCCTGTCGACCGATGAGAAGAAGATTCTCATCGACGAACTGCGCAAGAGCACCCCGGCCAGTGACCGCTGGACCTTCCGATGGGCCATCTGGATTCTCGGGGTCGCGGTATTGCTGACCATCCTGGCCCTTTGGAACCTCAGCTTTGTCAACATGGATATTCCGGATGGGCTTGTGGCCATTGGGTCAGCTGCAGCTGGTGGGCTGGCAGGCTTGCTAACCCCCAGCCGACGTGAGTGATTCAACGGCGTGCGGTTGATATGGAGTAGGCGATGACCAGTGCTTGGTTCGTTCTGTAGCGACCCGCCCCTCGGGCTTTTCAATGCTTCAGCTGCTCAGCGCTTTACCCGCAATCCACCGGTGAAATAAGGTGGCCTGCATGAAGCCCTATCACCCCCCACTCACCCTGACACCGCGCATGCTGCAGCTTGTAGCCGATATCGGCGAGCGCGTCGGGAGTTTGGCGATTCAGCAGGACGGCTCACTGGCACCCCAGTTACGTCGTGGCAATCGCATTCGAACCATCCAGGCATCCCTGGCCATCGAAAACAACACGCTGAGCGTCGAGCAGGTGACAGCCGTGCTGGATGGCAAGCGGGTACTTGGCTTGCCGCGGGAAATTCAGGAGGTGCGTAATGCTTTCGCGGCCTACGAGGCCATGGAGCATTGGCAGCCCGGCCAGCGAGCAGACTTGCTCGAGGCTCATCGTGTGTTGATGCAGGGGCTGATCGATGAGCTAGGTCAGTACCGCCAGGGAGGCGTCGGCATCTATCGAGATGGCGAGCTTCTGCACATGGCTCCCCCTGCGGATCGTGTACCAACACTGGTGGGGGATCTGTTGCAGTGGCTATCGAACTGCGAGCTGCATCCCCTGATTGCCAGCTGCGTATTTCATTACGAGTTCGAGTTCATCCACCCGTTCGCGGACGGCAATGGGCGTATCGGCCGGTTGTGGCAGACATTGATCCTGAGCCGCTGGCGGCCGGTACTTGCCTATCTGCCTGTCGAATCGGTTATCCGCGAACAACAGGGCGCTTATTACGCGGCCCTGGCGGCTGCCGACCGAGCGGGGGAGGCAACGCCCTTTGTCGAGTTCATGCTGGCGGCGCTGCATCAGGCGTTGCTCGAAGTGGCTCTGACCGATCAAGTAACCGATCAAGTAACCGATCAAGTAGCGCAACTGCTTCAGGTACTCGCACCGGGTGTCAGCATGAAAACGAGTGAGCTGATGCAGCATCTGCAGTTGAGTCACCGACCGACCTTTACGCAGAACTACCTGAAGCCAGCACTGATGGCGGGTTTGATCGAGATGACCGCCCCGGACTCCCCACGAAGTCCTCAGCAGCGTTATCGCAGAGCTTTCTGATGCAGTAACCCTGGGCTGAAGCCCAGGCTACTGCCCTGTAGGGGCGACTTGAGTCGCCCAGCAGCCCAAAGGGCTGCCGTGGGAGCGGATTCATCCGCGATAAGGCTCGGCCATTGCACGAGGCTCAGCACCCCCTGTTGGGCCTCGCTGCGCTCGGCGCCAACCTACGGCGAGTCGGATGCTTGCCTAGAGCTTGCCGAGGATCGTCTGCAGCCCTTTCTGGTCCGCCTCGCTCACCGTGCCCTCCAGCCCGCAGCTGCTGAACGCCACTTTCCCACCGGTGGCGAGGGTCTTGAACAGGCCGAGGTCCACCATCATCACCACCTTCTCGCTGGAGGTTTCAGCGTCGAGCTGCAGCTCGCCATAGCCTTCGTTGGCGACAGCGCCATCGACCGTCCAGGTGATCATGCCGCAGGGCTCGATGACGGGTTTGTGGGTGCGGTGGACGATCGCCAGCGTGGCGTAGTTGGCCTTGCCGTCCTTGGGTACCACTACCGTGGCGTTGAGCCCGGCGGGGCCTTCGAGTTGGGTGTCGCTGGTCCAGTTCAGCACCGTGCCGCCGAGCATTTCTTCGGCCTGCTCGGTGAGCGTGCCGGCGAAGGCAGGGGTGGCGGCGAGGGTGAGGAGCAGGGCGGAGGTGGTGCGCAGCATGGGGTGATCGTCCGTGGTCGAGGGAGCGGATTGGGACGCGCAGTGTGCGGTGCTGAACGCCGCTGGGGCTAGCTCTTTTGTCGGCGGGTTAGAAGCAAGAGGCCCAACCTGCGGGTTGGATTTCGCAGCGTTGGGCCTCGCTGCGCTCGGCGCCAACCTGCAGGTTGCTCCGTGCGCCATATGCGCTGGGGTTTACCAGCGATAGGCGACGCCGGCCGTGACCTGGCGTTCGGCGCCGTAGAAGGCGGCGTAGGTGTAGCTGAGGTAGTCCTCGTCGGTGAGGTTGGTGACGTTGAGGGTGAGGTCCCAGGGGCCCATGGCGTAGCCGAGCATGGCGTCCACCAGGGTGTAGGAGGGCGCGACGATGCGGGTGCTGAACAGCCCCGGCACTTCGTCCACATAGCGCACGCCGGCGCCGGCGCGCAATTCCCCCGGGCCGACCTGGCCGAAGCGGTAGTCGCCCCAGACGGAGAACATGTTGCGGGGCATGCCGCCGGTCTTCTGGCCTTCATTGCCGCTGTTGCTCTTGGTCACTTCGGCCTGGGTGTAGGCATAGGAGGCGGTGACGCTGGCGTTGCTGCCGATGTCGGCCTTGGCCTCCAGTTCCAGGCCACGGGAGCGTATCTCACCGGTCTGCACCTGGAAGTTGGTGTCCACCGGGTCGGTGGTCAGTACGTTGCTGCGGGTCAGCTGGTACAGCGCGGCGGAGTACAGGGCGTTGCTGCCGGGTGGCTGGTAGCGGATGCCGAGTTCGTATTGCTCGCCTTCGGTGGGGTCGAAGTCCTGGCCGGCACGGCTACGGCCTGCCTGGGGCTCGAAGGATTCGCTGTAGCTGACGAAGGGCGCCAGGCCGTTGTCGGCGAGGTAGACCAGGCCCACGCGCTTGGTGAAGGCGTCGCTGTCCTGGCGTGAGCGGTCGTTGCCGTACAGCGCATCTTCCTTCTGCTTGGCCCAGTCCTGGCGGCCGCCGAGCAGCAGCACCCACCTCTCGTCGAACTTGATCTGGTCCTGCAGGTACACGCCGCTCTGGCGGGTGCGGTTCCTGGAGCTGTACGGCGCAGGGCCCCTGGCGGTGAAGGTGCCGCCGTAGACCGGGTTGAAGACATTCAGCGGGGTCAGGTCGTAGTCGTAGCGGTCGGTCTGCAGGTGGCGATCGCCGTAATCGACGCCGGCCAGAACCGTCTGCTCGACGCGCTGGTGGTGGAAGCGCGCCTCCAGCTGGGTGTCGACGACGAAGTTGCGCGAGTCGTCGACGCGGTCCTGGGCGCCGCGTGCGACGGTGGTCATCTGCGGGTCGATGAAGCTGTCGAGCCACACCGACGGCATCTCGTTTTCCGATTCGAAGTAGCGCAGGTTCTGGCGCACCTTGAGGTCGTCGTTGAAGGCGTGCTCGAAGCGGTAGCCGATGTCCCAGGCGGTGATCACCGATTTGTCGTAGCCCGGCTCACCGGTGAAGGTGTGGCGCGAGATATGGCCGTTGGGGTTGGGCAGCACGGTGCCTTCGGCGGGCAGGCCGTAGACATAGGCGGTGCGGCTCTTCTGGTAGGTGGCCAGCAGGGTGAGGCTGGTGGCGTCGTCCGGTTGCCAGGTGAGGGACGGGGCGATGTAGGTGCGGTCGTCCGGCACGTGGTCGGTGGTGGTGTCGCTTTTGCGCTGCAGGGCGGTGAAGCGGTAGCTGAGGGTGTCGGTGAGGGCGCCGCCGTGGTCGGTGGCCAGTTGGTGGCGGTCGTTGCTGCCGGTTTCGGCCTTGATCTCGTGCAGCTCTTCGCGGGTCGGCAGCTTGCTCACCACATTGATGATGCCGCCCGGCGCGGCCTGGCCGAACAGCACCGAGGAGGCGCCACGCAGCACTTCCACGCGCTCCATGCCGTAGGGCTCCTGGGTGCCGTCGTAGATGTTGCTCATGTAGCGCATGCCGTCGCGGAAGGTGCTGCCGCTGATCTGGAAGCCGCGCAGGACGAAGGTGTCGGTGAGGCGGTCGTCGGCCTCGGTGGCGATCACCCCGGCGGTGTAGCCGAGGACGTCACGCAGGCTCTGGGCATGGATGTCGGTGATCTGGTCGCGGGTCACCACCGAGATGGATTGCGGCGTCTCGATGATCGGCGTGTCGGTCTTGGTGGCGGTGCCGGCGGCCGTGGCCACGTAGCCGCTCACCGGGCCGAAGGCGGACTGCTGGCCGCTGGCGTTGATGTCGATCTGCGACAGGTCGAGGGTGCCGTCGCCGCTCGGGCGTTCCAGGGTGATGCTGCCCGCGCCGTGGCGGAAGCTCAGCCCGCTGCCCAGGAGGAGCAAGCCCATGGCCTGGTCGGCGGTGTAGCGGCCGCGCACTGCGGGGGCCTGGCCGGCGAGCTGCTCCTCGGTGGTGCGCAGCACGGCGATGCCGGTGGTGGCGGTGAATTCACCGAGGGCGTCGAGCAGCGGCTGGCTGGGGATATCGAACTGGAACTGCGGCTGGCGCTGCTCGCTGGCGGCCTCGCTGCTATGGGCCTGCATGGGCGCGGCGAAGGTGGTGAGCAGGGCGCTGGCGAGCAGGGTCCGGGCCAGGCGGTGGCGGTTGGTCATGCGGTGGTTCTCCCCCGGGAATGGCAAATGCGAATGATTCACTGCCGATACAACGGGCGAGACCGGGAAACCCCTCAAGAAATTTTCAGATTTTTTGCATCAGCGATGCAGGACCACCGCCAACCCAGGGATCTGCGTGGTCTTCAGGCCCAGTTCGATGCTCAGGGCGCTGAGCACCGCCTGGGGATCGCTGGTGCGGAAGGTGCCGGAGATGCGCTGGTTGCGCAGGCTATCGTCCAGCAGCACGACGGGCGGGTGGCCGAGGTGGCGGAGGCTGTCGAGCACCTCACCGAGGCGGGTGCGATCGAAGATCAGCAGCCCGCGCTGCCAGGCCAGGGCGCGCTCGCTGTTCACCGTTTCCGGGCCGTGCAGGCCGCTGCCATCGAGGCTGGCCTGCTGGTTGGGGATCAGGGTGACGAGCGAGTCGGCGGCGTTGCCCCGGACCTCCACCCGTCCACGGCTGACCGTGACCCGCTCGCCCTGGCCGCTGGCGTCGACGGCGAAGGCGGTGCCGAGCACCCGGGTGCGGAGCCCCGGGCTTTCCACCACGAAGGGGCGATTGGCGTCGTGGCTGACGTCGAACCAGGCACGGCCGCGCAGCAGGGTGACGCGGCGCTCGCCATCGCTGAAGTGCAGGTCCAGGGCGCTGTCGGCATCCAGCAGCACCTGGCTGCCGTCGGCCAGGGTCAGCTGCTGTTGGGTGCCGGGGGCGCTGGCGTGGTCGGCCGCGTAGCGTTGCAGCAGGCCGGGGTCGCGCCAGAACAGCGTGCCTACCGCCAGGCCGAGCACACAGGCGGCGGCCAGTGCCGGCCAACGCTGGCGTTGCACGGGGCGGCGCCGGTGCCAGCCATCGCCGGCGAGTTGCCGGGCGGGCTCGCCGAGTTTCTGCCAGAGCTGCTCCACCGCCTGGAAGGCTTCGGCGTTGGCCGGGTCGCTGTCCAGCCAGCGGCGGAAGTCCAGGCGTTCGCTCGCCGGCAACTGCGGGTTCTGCAGGCGCACGTACCAGCGGGTCGCCATGTCCTGGCGATCCTGCCGTGCTTGCTGTTCGGGCGAGGTCTTCACTCTGCTTGCGTTCCACGAATCGAGGGGGCTGCCATTACAACGTGCGACACCGGGTCAGCCCTCAGTGCGCTGGCAATGTTGGAGGACGCGAATGATGTCCTTCTCCACCGTGCTCAGGGAAACCCCGAGCCGTTCGGCGATGCTCGCATAGGAGAGGCCATCGAGGCGACTGAGGAGAAAGACCTGCTGGCAACGGCGGGGCAGGCCTTGCAGGCGGCGCAGCAGGTGTTCGAGTTCCTGGTGCGCTTCGGCCTGCTGCTGCAGGTCGAGGCCGTCGCCTTCGTCCTCCGCCTGTTCGCGGGCATGGCGGTTGCGCACCTGGCGCGCCCGCAGGTGGTCCAGGGCAAGGTTCTGCGCCGTGCGGAACAGCAGGCTGCGGTCGCCATCGCCCAGCTCCCGGTCCCAGAGCCGCAGGAAGGTGTCCTGGGCCAGGTCCTCCGCCGTGCTGCGATCGCCGACGATGCGCCGGATCAGCTGCAGCAGCCGGTTCTGTTCACGCAGGTAGAGGGCCAGGAAGGGCGACGGCTTGCTCATGGGTGGGCAGGCAGCGACTCGTTGAAAGGGATTGCGAGATTAATGCGTATGCAATCACTTCTCAATTACATCTTTGTGCGCCGCTCTGCCTTGCGCGTTCAACCGGTGGCGAGGCTCTCGGGCTGCACCGGCAGGCTCAGGCGGAAGCAGATGGGGCCGTCCTTGCCGGTGCTTTCCAGGGCGATCTCGCCACCGTGCAGGGCCGCGATGCGCTTGACCAGGTACAGGCCCAGGCCGGCGCCGGGGGATTGCTGGGCCTGGCTGCCACGGAAGTACTTCTGGAACAGCAGCGGCGCCTGTTCACGGGGGATTTCCGGGCCTTCGTTGACCACGCGGATGTCGAGCATCCCCGCGTCCGCGCGCTCGCGCACGTCGAGGCGGATGACGCTGTCGGCCGGGGCGTGGCGGTCGGCGTTGGCGATCAGGTTGCGCAGGGCGATGCGGGTCAGGCCGGTGTCGCAATGCAGCGTCTGGCGCTGGCTGTGGTACTCGATGCGGGCGCGACCGGGGGGCACGTCGCTGGTGCTGCGCGCCAGCAGCTCGGGCAGGTTCTCTTCGGTGCGGCGCAGCTCGGTGCTGGTCTCGGCCATGCGGTCGTGGTTGAGGTAGTTGTCCACCAGGGTCAGCAGGCGGGTGGTGGATTCGCGGATGTTCTGGCAGCGCTGCTCGTTGCGCTCGGGGGCGCTGCCGAGGTTGCGGGCGATCTGCTGGGCCGAGGTGGCGATGATCGCCAGTGGCGTGCGGAATTCATGGGAGACCATCGCCACGAAGTCGCGCTGCTCCTCGCGGATGCGCTGCTCCTGGCGCAGCAGCTCGCGCAGCTCGCCTTCCAGCTCGGTGCGCCGGCGGATCTCGTCGCGCAGTTCCAGGGTACGGGCGTCGATCTGCCGTTCGAGGTGGGCGTTCTGGTCCTGCAGCACGTGCTTGAGCCTGCTTTCGGCGCGGCTCTTTTCGTCCTTCAGCTTCCGGTAGTGGTTGATGATGCGCATGCTCATCAGCAGCATGTGCAGCAGGGTGCCGAGCGCGGCGGCGTTGTCGGTGGCGAAGGAGGTGGGGACGATGCCGAGGTTGCGCAGGAAGCTGACGATCACCCCGGCGTAGTAGATGCCGAAGATCAGCAGGAACACCCGCGCCGAGGCATGGCCCTGGAACAGCATGCGCACGGCCATGCCGATCAGCAGCGGAATGGTCAGCAAGGAGGCGATCTGCACCAGCGGTGCGCCGGTCTGGTAGTGCCCGGCGAGCACTGCCGTGGCGGAGGCGAGGCCGATGACCACGCTGAGTACCGTGAGCACGCGCCGCAGGTTCACCATGTCCCTGGGCCTCAGCTGGCGCTGGGCGAAGATGAAGCCCAGCGGCAGGCTGGCGGCCAGGCCGCAGCCCAGCATGCGGTCGCTGATGCTCCCGGGGATGCCGAAGACCTGTTGCGGCAGCCCGTAGCTGAGGCTCTCGATGGCGATGCAGCAACTCACGTAGATCAGGTACCAGCCGCTTTCCGGCGCGCGGGTCATGCGCCAGAACACGCTGTGGAAGACGATCAGCGCCAGGTAGATGCCGAAGTACAGGCCCGAGCCCAGGTATTCCACGCGGGTGCGGTCGCCGAACTCGGCGGTGGGCATCAGGCGCACGCTCACCGACATGGCGTTGCGCGCTTCCAGCCGCAGCAGCAGCCAGCGCGGCTGGTCGGGTTGCAGGGTGAGGGCGAAGGAGGGCGTGCGGTAGTCCACCTCCCAGTTCTTGCGGTTGATGGATTCGCCGCCCTGGGCTACCCGGGGTGCGCCGCCCGTCTCGTAGTCGTAGAGGGTCACGCCGTCGATCAGGGCGTTGTTCAGCGTCAGCATCCAGCGCTCGGGTGATTCGGGGCCGGCCTGCACCTGCAGGCGCAGCCAGATCACGCTGCGGGTGAAGCCGGCATTCAGCGCACCGGGCAGCGCCTTCCAGCCTTCGGCCTGCATGGCGCCAGCGGCGTCGAGGCGGCCATCGGGGTCGTCCAGGCGCTCCAGGTAGCCCCGGGTGTCGTGCGTGCGCTCGCCCAGTTGCAGGGTGTCGGCGCCTGCCTGCCAGGGCAGCAGCAGGCACAGGCAGAACAGCAGGAAGTGCAGGGGACGGGTCATCGCTGGGCGCCGGGGCTTTTCGGAAGCCGGGGATTCTAACCGGGCAGCGACGCGATTCGCTGCGCCGCTCAGATTTGCTCGGTTTTGCCGGGGCCTGCGTGGGGTAGGGTGCCGCCGTGTTTCGGGCTTGCGGCCTCCGGAACGCCGTTCGTCAGCAAGGGGCCGCCAGGGTGCATCGCCGTGCAGGAACACAGCCGGGCAAACTCGCCGATATCCGTCCTGCGCATGGCTGGCGGGGCCGCCGCATCGCTCGCGCACATGCGCCTTTTGGTGGTGGAGGCCGCGCCGGACAGCCAGCCGGACCTGTGCCTGCGCCTGCTCGGCAAGGCCGGCTTCGTGACCATGAGCACCGTCGGTGCCCTGCAGGACGCCGAGATCGCCCTGTTCGGGCCGCACATCGTCCTCCTGGAGCTGGAGGGTGAGGGTCGTGCCGGGCTCGAGCTGGCCGCCCGCATCCGAAATCTGTGGCCGGGCATCGGGCTGATCCTGCTCACCGAGCCCGGCCGGCTCGACCAGCGCCTGGCGGGCTACACCCTGGGTGCCGACCACTGCCTGGGCCGCGCCGTGGCGGAAGACGAACTGCTGTCGGCCATGGAAGCGCTGATGCGGCGCCTCGGCATGCAGGCCGCACCGCTGGGCGACTGCTGGGTGATCGACGCGAAACGCCAGGCGCTCAGCGCACCGGACGGCCAGCAACTGGAGCTGAGCCGCAAGGAATGCCGGATCCTGGGGCTGCTGCGTGAAGCGCCGGAACAGACCGCCAACCGCCGCGTGCTGGCCGAAGGGCTGGGCGAGGACTACCTGACCTACGACGAGCGCCGCCTGGAGGCCATCGTCAGTCGCCTGCGCCGCAAGATCGCCGGGCTCGATGGTGCGCCAGCGCCCATCCGCTCGCTGCGCAACCAGGGGTATGCATTCATCGGTCGCCTGCTCTGCGCGGGCTGATCCCGGGCCGCTCAGGCGACGATGCGCACCTTCTCGTAGAAGCAGTAGCCGGTGTTGCGCAGGGTCTTGAGCGGCAGTTCCAGGCCGGCGGCCTGCTCCACGTTACGGCGCAGGCGGCGGATCTGCGTGTCCAGCCGGCGCTGGTCGTAGGTCATGTAGTCCTCGTCGAGGGCGTGGACGATCTCGCGCCGCGAGACGATGTCACCGGCGCGCTGCATCAGGCACTGCAGCACCAGCATGTCCTGGTGCGACAGGCGCAGGCGCTGCTGGTTGGGCGTGCGCAGCTGGCGCGAGGCCAGTTCCAGTTCCCAGCGGGTGCCGCCGCGTTGCAGGCCGAGGCGTCGACGCAGGGCTTCGAGCACCGCCGTCAGTTCCTCGAGGTCGCAGCCCTTGGCCAGGTAGTGGTCGGCGCCCACGCGAAAGCCGGTGACCCGGTGGTCGGTGGAGCCCCGGGCGGTGAAGGCGACGATGCCGAGGGTGCTGCCGCGTTCGCGCAACTGCTGGATCAGATCGAGGCCGTCGCCGTCCGGCAGGCCCAGGTCGATGACCGCGAGGTGGTGGCGCTGCTCGTCGAAGGCCTCGGCGAAGCTCGCCAGGCTGTTCGCCGGGGTCACGCGGTAACCACTTTCACCGAGGAACTCGCTGAGTTCCCGGGCGAGGATCGGTTCGTCTTCGAGCAGGATCAGATCAATCATTCACGGGGTTCGATACGGCATCTTCCCTGGTTCGAATTCCGCTTTACCTACATCCATTCGGTAAAGCGCTGTCCTTCAAGTGACAACATTTCCTGCAGCTTATCGAACCTTCATGGGGATGGAAAAGCACGGATTGGTGCCGCTCCGCTTGCCCGAGCGCAGCGGCAGGGTGCTGTGTGAGGCCCGTTCCAGAGCGCCGCAAGCGATGGATAAAGGGCGCGCGAGGGAGTGAATGTCAGCATTTGTCAGTTTCGCGAGGTGGCATAAAGCTACCATCGCGATGCCCGGTGCCCTGCCGCCGGACCATCACGATGACCTGTAGCGGTGAGCCCTCCATGCTTTCTACTTTGAAACCCGTCCTTCAAGCGCGGCGAGAGTTGCTCGCCACCTGCCTGCTGCTGTGCTCGGCCAATGCATCCGCGGAACAGGGGTTCGCCGACAGGCTCGAACGCATCCTGCGCGAGCACCAGCTGGTGCGCATGGTCGATGCCGACGTCGAGACCGCCCGCGAGCAGGTCGCCGTCGAGAAGACCGCCTATTTCCCCAAGCTCACCGTCAACGGCAGCGCCGGCAAGCAGCACATCGACCGTGAAAACGGCGGCAACGGCAGCTACGACCCGTCCGAGGCCAGTGTCGGCATCAACCAGCTGATCACCGACTTCGGCGCCACCTCGTCCCGCGTGCAGGCCGCCAAGGTGGTGCTGGTCAAGGAAGAGGCCGAGCGCGAGCTGCAGGTGCAGAACCTGACTCTGGCCGCCATCGAGGCACAGCTGCAGGTGATCCAGGCCCAGCGCACCCAGGCCTACGCCCGCCAGTCGGAACAGAACATCAAGCAGCAGACCTCCCTGGAGAACGCGCGCATGGAGGCCGGCCGCGGCTACGCCACCGACGTGCTGCAGGCCAAGTCGCAGCTGGCCGGTGCCGAGGCGCGTCGCGTCATGGCCGACAGCCGCATGCGTGAAGCGCTGAACCGCTACCGGGTGATCTTCGGCGAAGCCGCCATCGCCGCCGACAGCCTGGAGGGCCTGGCCATTCCCGGTGCGCGCCTGCCGGCCTCCGAGGTGGACATCATCGAAAGCGTGCGCCAGCAGAACCCCGACGTGCTGGCCGCCATCAAGCGTGCCGAGGTGACCCTCGCCGAGCGCGACGCCGCCCGCAGCAAGGAGCTGATGCCGCGCCTGTCGTTCCGCCTGAGCCAGGCCCACTTCGACGACTACGACGGCTCCCCGGGTCGCCGCGACGACACCAAGGCCATGGTCAATTTCGACTGGCAGTTCGACCTCGGCATGCGTGCCGACCACGTCACCCGTGCCGCCGACCAGGCCGTGCTGAGCGCCGAGGAGAAGGCCGACTACGTGCGCATCCAGGCCATCGAGGAAGCCCGCAACGCCTGGGACTCCTGGCAGACCTCCCGCGAGCGCTCCGAGCACCTGCGCAACCAGGTGAACATCGCCGAGAGCTTCCTCGACCTGGCGCGCAAGGAGCGCGAGATGGGCCGCCGTTCGCTGCTGGACATCCTCAACGGCGAGATCGGCCTGATCAACGCCCAGAGCGACGCGACCGCCGCCGGTATCGACGAGATCATCGCCGCCTACCGCCTGCTGCGCGCCACCGGCCGCCTCAGCCCCGAGCTGTTCCGCCAGCCCGGCATCGTGCTCCCGGCCGATCGGGCACTGCCCGTGGCCGCCCTCGATGCCGGCCAGGCCGAGGCCCGCTGAGGCCCGTTGCACGACCGATCCGTCCAGCGCACGCACCTGTCCCGGGTGCGTGCGTGTTTTTCCCAGTACAGGCTGTAAACAGCATCCGCAGGAGTAGCCGAGATGGCTGAATTGACGAGCGCGCAGATCGAAACCCTGGTACGTGCCGTTCAGGTGGTCACGGACTTCCTGACCGGCCATGCGCCCGCCGAGGTCACCTCGCTGGAGCAGGCCCTGCAGACCATGCACGACATGCTCCTGGCTGCCGGCATCCCGATGCAGATGGCTGCCGCGCTGCGCCAGGCGATGGCGGCCCAGGCCAACGCCGCCGTCGCCGGCAACGCTGCGGTGGACGCCAGCGCCTGGGTCAAGGGCTGGCTCGCGGAGGCCCCGTTCACCGCCCAGCCGGACGCACCGGCCGAGCGCCACGATGGCGTCCAGGCCCTGGAGGCGACCCCGCTCCCCGGCCAACCGGACGGCTCGACCATTCCCGGCCCCGCGCCCTTCGACAGCACCTACCGCCCGGAGATCACCGGCCTGTTCGGCCAGGACATCGACCTCGACCAGCCCAACGTCACCTTCCGCCCCGAGCAGGCCGCGCTCACCGGCGACATGACCGGCAGCGGCATGCTGCCGCCCGGCGTACCGCCGGAACTGGCCATGCTCAACCTCGACGGCATGGGCCCGGGCCTGCTCGGCGGCGTCAGCTCCGGCATCGGCACCGGTGCGGCCAGCCAGGGCACCTCGGGCGTGGCCGGCGGCGGCCTCGGCGTGTTCCCCAACCTGCGCGGCGATACCGGCATCGGCAGCAGCCTGTCCGCGGGCACCAACAGCGAGCTGCCGGCGGGCTTCGAGCCGACCCCCGCACCCACCCTGCGCGATACCAGCGAGCCGGCCTCGGTGCTCAGCGTCGCCGGCGCCCCCGAGGTGCTCGAAGGCGACGACGGCGACACCCTGGTGCTGGTCTTCACCGTCAGCCGCAGCGGCGGCATCGGCGCCAGCCAGGTGCAGTGGAGCCTCGCAGGCCTGGACCCGGCCCTGTTCGGCGGCAACCTGCCCGGCGGCCTGCTGGCCTTCGCCGAAGGGCAGATGAGCCAGGAGATCCGCATCGAGGTGCCCGGCGACTACCTGGCCCAGGGCGACCGCACCGCCACCGTGACCCTCAGCGGCCCCAGCGCCGGCAGCCAGCTCGGCGGCCAGGCCAGCGCCAGCACCCAGATCCTCGACAACGAAGCCACCGTCAGCGTCGTCGCCACCCGCCTGCAGGTGCTCGAAGGCGACGAGGGCGACCAGCAGTTGCTGACCTTCGTCGTCACTCGTGACAACGGCCGTGCCGCCGCCACCGTGGACTGGAGCGCCAGCGGTCTGGACGCGGCCGACATCGGCGGCCCGCTGCCCTCCGGCAGCCTGGTCTTCGGCGTCGGCGAGGTGAGCAAGACCATTACCATCCCGCTGCTGGGCGACCGCGTGGTCGAGCCCAGCGAAGTGCTCACGGTCACCCTGGGCAACCCCAGCGCCAACCTCATCATCGGCACCGCCAGCGCCAGCACCACCGTGGTCAACGACGACGGCCTGGTGTCCATCCGCGCCAACCAGGCCCAGGTCACCGAGGGCGACAGCGGCACCACCACCACCGTCAGCTTCACCGTCACCCGTACCGACGCCCAGAGCAGCGGCTCGGTGCGTTGGTCGGTCAGCGGCGTCGATGCCGACGACCTGGTCGAAGGCATCGACGGCGGCACCCTGGAGTTCGCCGCCGGCGAGACCAGCCGCGACATCGTCCTCACCGTGCGCGGCGACCGCAATGTGGAGGAGAACGAGCCCCTCACCGTCAGCCTGCAGAGCGACCAGAGCAACCTGCGGGTTTCCGGCGGCAGCGCCAGCACCCAGATCGTCAACGACGACACCGGCGTCAGCCTGCGCGGCGTGACCCTGGACGTGGTCGAGGGCGGCCAGGGCCAGCAGACCGCGATCACCTTCCTGGTGACCCGCTCCGAGCTGCTGGGCCAGGACCTCACCATCGACTGGCGCTTCGTGCGGGTCGGCGCCCACGCCGCCGACGCCAACGACTTCATCGCCGGGCAGAACCAGCTGGGCATGGCCGATGGCATGCCCAGCGGCAGCGTCACCTTCGCCGCCAACGAGACCCAGAAGCTGGTCACTGTCTGGGTCAAGGGCGACAACCTGGCGGAAACCGACGAGACCTTCGGCATCGTGCTGCACAACCCGCCGGCCGGCGTGCAGGTCATCAACGGCGAGGCCTACGGCACCATCCGCACCGACGAATCCACCTACAGCATCGAGGCGCTGACCGCGTCCACCACCGAGGGCAACGGCACCGGTGGCGTGCAGGCCTTCGTCATCACCCGCACCGGCAACACCAGTGGCGCCGGGCAGATCGGCTACCAGATCGCCGGCTACGGCGAGCTGCCGGCCGACGTCAACGACTTCGCCGCCGACCAGCCCATGAGCGGCGTGGTGCAGTTCGCCGCCGGCGAGAGCAGCAAGGTCATCTACGTGCGCCTCAACGGCGACAGCCTGATCGAGGGCACCGAGAGCTACACCGTGGCCCTGCAGGCCCAGGACGCCAACAGCCAGATCGACGTCGGCGCGGCCCTGGCAAGCATCGACCCGGACGACCAGGCGGTGTCCATCACCGCGCGCAGCGCCAACGTCCGCGAGGGCACCAGCGCGGCGCCGGTGCTGGAATTCGTGGTCACCCGCAGCGGCGAGCTGTCGCTGCCGGGCACCGTGCAGTGGCAGGTGCAGGGCTACGGCAACAACCCGGTGGACGCCGCTGACTTCGGCGGCACCCTGCCGTCCGGCACCATCGAGTTCGCCGCCGGCCAGAGCAGTGCGGTGATCCGCTTCAGCCCCAGCCCGGACAGCCAGTACGAACCCACCGAGGGCCTGCAGGTGGTGATCGCCACCAGCACCCCGGGCATGACCGTGGTCCAGGACCGTGCCACCGGCAGCCTGATCAACGACGACGCGCGCCTGACCCTCGACGGCAGCGGCCTGACCGCCGCCGAAGGCAACAGCGACACCCCGCGCCAGCTCAACTTCACCGTGCAGCGCCAGGGCGACCTGACCCAGAGCGTCAGCGTCGACTGGCGCCTGGTGTTTGGCAACGACGCCGACTCCGCCAGCCTCGCCGACTTCCTCTCCGGCACCGCCTTCAGCGGCACCCTGGAGTTCGGCCGCGGCGTGCAGAGCCTGGTGGTGACTCTGCCGCTGTCCCCGGACAATGTGCTGGAGGCCAACGAAACCTTCCAGGTGGTGCTGAGCAACCCCAGTGCCGGCGCCGAAATTTCCGTCGGCCAGGCCACCGGGGTGATCCGCAACGACGACGTGGTGTTCAACCTGTTGTCCCAGGCCGACAGCTTCGAGGGCAGCGGCGGCACCCGTGAGCTGCGCTACGTGGTCGAGCGCAGCGGCGACCTCGCCGGCAGCGACACCATCACCTGGAGCCTCGCGCCCGGCGCCATCAACGGCGTGGACGGCAGCGACTTCGTCGGCGGCGTGCTGCCCAGCGGCACCCTGGTCTTCGCTGCGGGCGTCGATCGCCTGGAGATCGTCCTGCACATCGCCACCGACTCCCAGCTCGAAGGCGACGAGAGCTTCGTCCTCAGCCTCGGCACGCCGAACCCCGGCGCCACCGTGGGCAACGGCAGCATCGACGGCCAGCTGCTCAACGACGACCAGCAGTTCGCCATCCAGGCCCAGGCCAGCAGCGTCAACGAAGGCGGTGATGGCCAGGTGGCCGAGCTGAGCTTCGTGGTCAGCCGCAGCGGCTACCTCGGCGGCACCGGCAGCGTCGCCTGGCGCGTGGTGGGCGAGGGCGGCAACCCGGTGGACGGCGCCGACTTCGTCGGGGGCGTGCTGCCCGGCGGCATCCTCGACTTCGCCAACGGTGACACCAGCCAGACCATCACCCTGCAGATAGCCGGCGACTACCGCCTGGAGGCCAGCGAAGGCCTGCGCGTGGAGCTCTACGACCCGGCGACCGGCTCCAGCCTGGGCACCGCCACGGCGTCGGCCAGCGTCACCAACGACGACACCGGCCTCTCCATCGCCACCACCCGCAGCGGCCTGGTGGAAGGCGACAACGGCAGCGTCATCCATGAATTCACCGTGACCCGCTCCGGCGTCACCAGCGGCACCACCACCGTGGACTGGAGCCTCTCCGGCCAGGTGGATGCGGCCGACTTCGCCGGTGGCGTGCTGCCGGCCGGCACCCTGACCTTCGCCCCGGGCGAGACCAGCAAGGTGATCCAGGTCGCCGTGCGTGGCGACCGCGACGTCGAGGGCGACGAGGCCTTCACCCTCACCCTGGGCAATGCCAGCGGCCACGCCGAGATCCTCACCGGCCAGGCCCAGGGCAGCATCGTTTCCGACGACGTCGGCATCCGCATCCAGGCGCAGCAGGCCGAGGTGGCCGAAGGCTCCACGGGCGAGACCCAGGTGCTGCGCTTCACCGTCACCCGCAGCGGCGACCTGTCCGGCCCGGTCAGCGTGACCTGGACCGCCAGCGGCCTGCAGGCCGACGACTTCGCCGCCGGCACCGCCCTCAACGGCCTGGTGCAGTTCGCCGCCGGCGAGACCAGCAAGGTGATCGAGCTGACCCTGGCCGGCGACGCCCTGCTGGAAAGCGACGAGACCCTCACCCTGACCCTGGGCAACCCGGCGGAGAACCCCGCCCACGACCAGACCCAGCTGCTCACCGGCAGCGCCAGCACCCTGGTGCGCAACGATGACGTCGGCCTGTCCATCGTCGCCGACCAGGCCAGCGCCGCCGAAGGCGATGCCGGCCAGGAACGCAGCTTCACCTTCACCGTGACCCGCGCCGGCGACCTGCGCGCCACCAGCGTCGACTGGAAGGTGGCGGTGGGGCAGGGCGTCGACGCCGCCAGCCTCGCCGACTTCATCAGCGGCCAGGACGCCCTGGGCGCAAACGGCGGCCTGCCGTCCGGCACCCTGCAGTTCGCCGAGGGCCAGACCCGCGCCCAGGTCACCGTGCGCGTGTCCGGCGACGGCCACATCGAACTGGACGAGACCTTCGGCGTCAGCCTGGAGGCCCGCGACGGCAACACCGAACTGACCGTCGGCAGCGCCGACAGCCGCATCGACAACGACGACCTGGGCTTCTCCATCAGCCCGCTCGCCGCCGACAAGGCCGAAGGCCACGGCGGCACCACCGCCTTCACCTTCACCGTGACCCGCGCCGGCGACCTGGGCTCGGCCGCGCTGGTGGACTGGTCCCTGGCCGGCATCGCCAACGCCGCCGACTTCGACGCCAGCACCGGCACCCTGAGCTTCGCCGCCGGTGAGGCCAGCAAGACCCTGACCCTCCTGGTCAAGGGCGACCTGGTGGTGGAGGCCGACGAGACCTTCAGCGTCAACCTGGGCAACGCCCGCCTGGGCGACGGCACCCCGCAGAACGTGGTGGACGGCAGCGCCGAAGGCGTGATCCGCAACGACGACCAGGGCTTCGCCGTGGTCGCCGAGCGCGCCACCGTCAGCGAAGGCACCGGCGGCAGCCAGACGGTGATCTACCGCATCGTGCGCAGCGGCGAGCTGTCCGGCAGCGCCACGGTCGATTACGCCGTCAGCGGCGCCAATGGCGGCGACGCCGGCGACACCCTGGGCGGCCTGCCCAGCGGCACCCTGACCTTCGCCCCGGGCCAGTCCGAGCTCACCGTCAGCTTCGAGCTGGCCGGCGACAGCCGCGTGGAGGGCAGCGAGGCCTTCACCCTGACCCTGAGCAACCCCAGCGCCGGCCTGGTGACCGGTGCTACGGCCACCACCACGGTGCAGGACGACGACACCAACTTCAGCATCAGTGCCCCGGCGGCGCAGGCCGAAGGCACCCAGGGTGCCTTCACCGACATCACCTTCACCGTGACCCGCAGCGGCCTGAGCAATGCCGCCGGCTCCGTGCAGTGGCGCCTGAAGAGTGCCACCGGCCTGGACACCAGCGACTTCGCCAGCGGCCAGGACGGCAACGGCAACAACGGTGGCCTGCCCAGCGGCACCGTGACCTTCGCCGCCAACGGTAGCGACACCCAGACCATCACCCTCCGCGTGCGCGGCGACATCCTGGTCGAGGCCGACGAGGTGCTCCAGGTGGAGCTGTTCAACCCGCAGGGCGGCACCGTCGAAGCGGGGCAGGGCAGCGCCAGCACGCGTATCCTCAACGACGACGCCAGCTTCGCCATCGTCGCCGACGCCGCGAGCCTCGCCGAAGGCAACGGTGGCGAGCGCCTGGTGAGCTTCACCGTGACCCGCAGCGGCTCGCTCGCCGGCAGCCGCGACCTGACCTGGACCCTGAGCGGCGGCCTCGACGCCAGCGACCTGGGCGCCGGCCAGGGCAGCACCGGCACCCTCAGCTTCGCCGACGGCCAGGCCACCGCCACCCTGGTCATCCGCGTCAAGGGCGACTCGGTGTACGAGGGCGACGAAGCGCTCACCGTGACCCTGTCCAACCCGCCGGCCAACAGCAGCATCAGTGCCGCCAGCGCCACCACCACCCTGACCAACGACGACGCCACCCTGAGCATCGGCGCGCTGTCGGCGGACAAGGGCGAGGGCAACAGCGGCTACGTGGACTTCACCTTCAGCGTCAGCCGTGGCGGCTACCTGAACCAGGCCAGCAGCGTGCAGTGGCGTGTCGACCCGAGCGTGGCCAACGCGGTGGACGGCGCCGACTTCTACGGCAGCCAACCGGGCGGTGTGCTGCTCGATGGCGACGGCATCCCCTACGGCACCCTGAATTTCGCTGCGGGGGAGAACAGCAAGACCATCACCGTGCGCATCGCCGCCGACAGCAAGCTGGAGGCCAACGAGGTGCTCAAGCTGGTGCTGGAGAACGCCTCCGCCGGCACCGAGATCACCACCGGCAGCGCCACCGGCACCGTGCGCAACGATGACGCCGAGCTGAACATCACCGCCGGCACCACCAGCCGCAGCGAAGGTGACGGCGCCCACGGCACCGGCGCGCCCTTCACCTACACCGTGACCCGCACCGGCAACCTGGACCAGGCCAGCACGGTGAACTGGAGCGTCCAGCACCTGGACACCAACGTCGCCGACTTCACCAACGGCTCGGCCTACCTGACGCCCTCCGGCACCCTGAGCTTCGCCGCCGGCGAGAGCAGCAAGACCATCACCGTCTACGCCTACGGCGACACCGGCGTGGGCAGCATCGAGGGCAACGAGCGCTTCAACCTGGTGCTCAGCGGCGCCAGCAGCGGCACCTCCATCGGCGCCAACGGCAGCTACCAGAGCACCATCGCCAACGACGACACCCGCGTCACCGTCGAGTGGGTCCAGGCCAGCCAGGCCGAGAAGGTGGCCGGCGAGAACACCACCTACACCATCACCCTGACCCGCAGCGGCGACCTGGCCAAGACCTCCACGGTCAACTGGAGCACCACCGGCCAGGACGTCTGGTCCTACAGCAACGGCCGCTGGGAATACGCGGCCGACGGGGCCGACTTCAATGGCGGCACCCTGCCGTCGGGCAGCGTGACCTTCGCCAGCGGCGAGACCAGCAAGACCATCACCCTCACCGTGCGCGGCGACGACACGGTGGAGGACGACCAGTGGTTCAAGGTGCTGTTCAGCAATGCGGGCGGCATCGACGAGCTGGTGGCGCCGCAGACCGGCAGCCAGAACATCTACACCAGCGACACCACGCTGCAGACCAACACCAGCGCCAGTGGCGTGTACCTGTTCGGCGAGATCCAGCGCGACGAGGCGGAGTTCTACATCCAGGACACCCCCACCACCGGGCGCACCCGCGTCGAGGGCGACACGGTGGCCGACGGCGGCAGCGCGGCCGATGGCTACATCGAGCACACCTTCGCCGTGTACCGCACCGTTTCCACCGCCGGCAGCGCCTGGGTGGACTGGGCCGTGCAGACCAGCGTCAGCGGCTACACCGCCACCGATGCCAGCGACTTCTGGAACGACACCGTGCCGTCCGGCCGCGTGGAGTTCGTCGATGGGCAGTCGGTGGCCTACGTCACCATCCGCACCAAGGTGGACGATGCCGGCGAGCAGGAGGAGGCCTTCCGCCTTTACCTGACCCAGGCCAGCCCGGGCAGCAGCATCCAGGGCGGCTCCAGCGCCAACCCCGGCTACGTCGACAACCACGTGGTGCTGCAGAACGACGACACCCGCTTCGACGCCAGCGTGGCGCATGTCAACGAAGGGCAGGACCTCGTCTACACCATCACCCGCAGCGGCGACCAGCGCGGCACGGATTCGGTGGACTGGTCCATCCAGCTGGGCGGCTCCGAGAGCACCAACGAGACCAGCAACACCCGCAGCACCTGGTACAAGCTCGACCCCGCCGACCTGGACATGGACTGGATCCTGGCCAACAACCCGGGCCTGTCTTGGAACGCCGGCACCCGCACCCTGAGCGGCAGCTTCACCTACACCGATGGCGAGCTGACCAGGACCGTCACCCTGCGCACGATCAACGACGGCCTCGCCGAGACCTGGCGCGAGGAAGCCACCCTGGTACTGGGCAACCCGCAGAACCTGGACGGCGACATCGAGACGCCTTCCATCGGCTCCAGTGCCACGGGCCGCGTCTACGACGACGAGCCGGCCGCATTGCTGGGCGTCAGCGCCGGCAGCACCCAGGTGTTCGAGGGCAGCGCCGCCAGCACCAGCGTGACCTTCACCATCACCCGCACCGTGCAGCCGGGCGGCAGCATCGACTACGCCAGCTCCGTGGCCTGGCAGATCGTCGGCAACAACATCAACTGGGGCGGCAACAACGGCGGCCAGGTGAGTGGCTACGGTGGCAACACCGCCTGGTCCACCTCGCCCTACTCCAACACCACCTACGGCGTGGTCAGCTTCGCCGCCGGCGAGACCAGCAAGCAGGTGACCGTGACCTTCGGGGGCGACACCGTGATCGAGCCGGACACCGGCCTGACCATGACCCTGCTGGACCCGCGGACCGCCTACGACAACGGGTTCATCAGCGGCAGCTACCGCGACGAGTACGGCCCCACCAACATCGACCCGGCCCAGGCCAGCGCCAGCACCACGCTGCGCAACGACGACATCCGCCTGTGGGTGGGCAGCTTCGGCAACGCCACCCCGAGCGTCGCCGGCTACGAAGGCCAGCCGCTGAACTTCACCCTGGTGCGCTCCGGCCGCCTGGATAACGACGTGACGCTGAACTACACCCTGGTCAGCGGCACCGCCGGCAGTGCCGACTTCGTCAGCACCAGCGGCAGCTTCACCCTGGCCGGTGGGCAGAGCAGCTACGCCATTTCCCTGGCCAACCTGCTCAAGCTCGACGGCAGCATCGAGAGCACCGAAGGCTTCACCCTGCGCCTCAGCGCGCCGGGCGACAGCACCGGCTCCACCGTGCGCTTCGGCATCGACTCCATCGCAGCCAGCACCGCTACCAGCATGGACATCGGCGGCACGCTGTACGACGGCGACACCGCCTACAGCATCACCCCCACCGCCACCAGCCTGGCGGAAACCGGCGCCGGCCAGTCCGCGACCTTCTCGCTGAACGTGGTGCGCAGCGGCTACATCGGTTCCGGCACGGTGAAATGGCGCGTGGAAGGCATCGGCGGCAACCCGGCGGACGCGGCCGACTTCACCGGCGGCGTGCTGCCCAGCGGCACCCTGGGCTTCGCCGATGGCGTCACCACCGGCACCATCACCTTCAGCGTGCGCGGTGACGGCACGGTGGAGGCCAACGAGACCTTCCGCGTGGTGTTCTACGAGGAGACACTCAACGGCCCGGGCGTGACCCGCAGCCTGTCGCAGAACAGCGCGACCCTGACCATCACCAACGACGACACCGGCATCAGCATCGCCGACGCCTCGATCACCGAAAGCGACGCCAACCAGGTGCTGGTCTTCACCGTCACCCGCTCCGGCGTGACCAGCGGCAGCTCGTCGATGAGCTGGTCGCTGCTGCACGACAGCACCAGCGCCGCCGACTTCAGCGGCGCCACCAGCGGCACCCTGAGCTTCGCCGCCGGCGAGACCAGCAAGACCATCAGCGTCACCGTGGTCGGTGATGTCACGCCCGAGCAGGTGGAGCAGTTCCGCATCGTCCTGGGCAGCTTCAGCGGCGATATCAGCGACCCGATCCGCACCACCGCCACCGGCACCATCCGCAACGACGACGCCACCTTCTCCATCGCGCCGCTGCAGGGGGCGACCAGCGAGGGCCAGGCGCAGACCTTCGTCATCACCCGCAGCCACGGCACCGAGCAGAACCAGACCATCAACTGGCAGATCCTGCTCAACGGCAGCGCCGATGCGGCGGACCTCAATGGCCAGGCGATGTCCGGCTCGGTGACCTTCGCCCCGGGCGAGCTGACCAAGACCATCAGCATCCAGTCCAGCCAGGATGCCGTGGCCGAGGTCGACGAGACCTACAGCGTGCAGATCACCTTGGGCGCCGGCACTGCCGGCGACACCATCGCCCAGGGCACGGCCGAGGGCACCATCCTCAACGACGACGCGGCCTTCAACATCAGCGCCGACCAGGTCAGCCGTGGCGAAGGGCAGGGCGGCACCACCGCCTTCACCTTCACCGTGACCCGGACCGGCGACACCAGCGGCAGCGCCTCGGTGGCCTGGCGCCTGGGTTCCAGCGCGGCCAACGCGGCGGACTTCGCCAGCGCCGACCTGCTGGGTGACAACGCCGGCCTGCCCAGCGGCAGCCTGGTGTTCGCCGACGGCGAGTCGAGCAAGACCATCACCGTGCTGGTGAACGGCGACACCCAGGTGGAGGGCGACGAGGCCTTCAACCTGGTGCTGGGCAACGCCAGTGGCGCGCAGATCCAGACCGGCAGCGCCAGCAGCACCATCCTCAACGACGATGCCAGCATCAGCATCGCCGCCACCGACGCGAGCAAGGCCGAAGGCAACGGCGGCACCACCGCCTTCACCTTCACCATCACCCGCACCGGCTCGCTGGAGCAGGCCAAGACCGTCGACTGGGCGGTGGTGGGCAGTGGCGCGCACCCGGCCGATGGCAGCGACTTCGCCTTGGGCGTGCTGCCCTCCGGCTCGCTGGTGCTGCCGGCCGGCCAGGCCAGCGTCACCCTCACCGTCAACGTGCGCGGCGACCTGCTGGCCGAAAGCGACGAGGGCTTCAGCCTGGTGCTGAGCAACCCGTCCAGCGGCCTGGTGATCGGCCAGGCCAGCGCCGACGGCCTGATCCGCGCCGACGACGTGGTGATCGACGTCGCCGCCCCCGCCGCCCAGGCGGAAGGCAACGACGGCCAGACCACCTGGTTCGACTTCGTGCTCACCCGCAGCGGCAAGCTCAGCGGCACCGAGACCATCAACTGGAGCGTCGCCGGCATCGGCGCCAACCCGGCCTCGGCGGATGACTTCCTCGCCACCAGCGGCAGCGTCACCTTCGCCGCCGGCCAGGAGCAGCTGACCATCCGCGTGCCGGTGCGCGGCGACTACAGCGGCGAGGCCAACGAGGACTTCCGCCTCAGCCTGAACAGCGCCGACGGCGTGGTCTTCAGCCAGGCCACGGCGGACGCCACCATCGTCAACGACGACGTCTCGGTGAGCATCGTCGCCAGCGACGCGCGCCACGTCGAAGGCCATGACGGCCTGCAGACCGTCTACACCTTCACCGTCAGCCGCAGCGGCAACCTGGATCGCGCCACGAGCCTGGACTGGAGCCTGCAGGGCCTGGCCGATGCCGCCGATTTCCTCGGCGGCGTGCTGCCCAGCGGCAGCCTCAGCTTCGCCTCGGGCGACGCGGCCAGCCAGACCATCAGCATCGTGGTCCTCGGCGACCGCACCCTGGAGGGCGACGAGTCCTTCCAGGTGGTGCTGGGCAACGCCTCCGCCGGCACCGACATCAAGGTGGGCAGCGCCACCGGCACCATCGTCAGCGACGACGTGCAGTGGAACCTCGCCGTCGTCGCCACCCCGGTGGAAGGCGACAACGGCTCCACCGGCTACAGCTTCCTGGTCACCCGCACCGGCAGCGGCCTGGCCACCAGCCTGGCCTGGAGCGTCGCCGGCAGCGGCGCCAACCCGGCCTCGGCGGATGACTTCGTCGGTGGCCAGCTGCCCTTCGGCGAGCTGACCTTCGCCGAGGGCCAGATGAGCCAGACCGTGATCGTCTGGGTCGCCGGCGACAGCCGCCTGGAAGCGGACGAGGGCTTCACCCTCAGCCTGCAGGCGCCCGGCGACAGCCTCAGCCACACCTTCGCCAACCAGCAGGTGGAGGCGGTGATCCGCAACGATGACGACGTGTTCGCCATCGCCCCGCGCGCCGCCGAGGCCCATGAAGGCACCGCGCTGACCTTCACCGTGACCCGTACCGGCAGCACCGAAGGCACCTCCACCGTGAACTGGCGCATCGTCCACGGCGACACCGATGCCGGCGACTTCAGCGTCACCAGTGGCACCCTGACCTTCGCCGATGGCCAGAGCGAGATGGTGCTGAGCATTCCGGTGCGCAGCGACCGCGACGTGGAGCTGGACGAAGGCTTCAGCGTCGAGCTGTACCAGCCGGGTGCCGGCAGCAGCATCGACCCGGCCGGCTCCAGCGCCGCCGGGGTGATCCGCAACGACGACGTCGACCTGACCCTGGCCAGTGTCACCGCCCAGGTGTACGAGGGCGACGCCGGCACGCCGGGCCGCCTGCACTTCACCGTGACCCGCAGCGGCGATTCCAGCGGCGAGACCCGTGTCGACTGGGCCGTGCAGGCCGGCAGCGCCAGCGCCGCCGACTTCCCGGGTGGCGTGCTGCCCAGCGGCCAGCTGGTGTTCGCCGCCGGCGAGACCCACAAGGACATCTACATCGACGTGCTGGGCGACGGCCTGGACGAGGGCGACGAGCAGTTCACCCTGCAACTGTCCAACCCCAGCGCCCATGCCGACATCGTCGGCAACGGCCAGGTCGGCACCCTTCGCAACGACGACGACAGCCTCGCCCTGAGCGCGGTGACCCGCGAAGCGGTGGAAGGCGACGACGGCCTGACCCTGTTCACCTTCCGCATCGACCGCAGCGGCAGCTCGGTGGGCGCCGCCAGCGTCGACTGGCGCGCCGCCGGCGTGGGCGCTCATGCCCTGAGCGACGCCGAGTTCGCCGCCCTCAGCGGCACCGTGCACTTCGCCGATGGCGAGACCAGCAAGACCTTCACCGTGGCCGTGCGCGGCGACGAGCTGGGCGAGGAGGACGAGGGCTTCCAGGTGTGGCTGGAGAACCCGAGCTTCGGTTCCACCATCACCACCGGCCCGGTGGAGTCGGTGGTGCTCAACGACGACCCGGTGCTGTGGATCGCCGCCGACGCCGCCCAGGTGGTGGAAGGCAGCGACGGCCAGCAGACCGCGGTGACCTTCACCGTGACCCGTGGCGGCGACCTCTCCGGCCCGGCCAGCGTGCTCTGGGACCTGCTGCCCAGTGGCGCCAACCCGGTCAACGCCGAGGACTTCGGCGGCATCTTCCTCAGCGGCGTGGTGGCCTTCGGCGCCGGCGAAACCAGCAAGACCATCACCGTCTACGTGGATGCCGACACCCTGGGCGAGCGCGACGAGACCTTCTCCGTGGTGCTCAGCGACGCCGAGGGGGCGACCATCCTCACGGGCGAGGCCAGCGTCACCCTCCTCAACGACGACCGTGGCCTGAGCATCGCGGTGCTCGGCAGTGATCGCCAGGACGAGGGCAACCAGGGCCAGGTGACCGAGTTCGTCTACCGCGTGGAGCGGGTGGGCGACAGCAACGGCAGCGTCAGCGTCGACTGGGCGCTGCAGGGCGCAGGCACCTACCCGGCCAACGCCGGCAGCTTCGTCGGCGGCGTGCTGCCGTCGGGTTCGCTGGTGTTCGCCGACGGCGAGACCTACAAGGACATCGTCATCCGCGCGCAGGGCGACGACGTGCTCGGCCCGGACCAGGGCTTCGAGGTGGTGCTCAGCGGCCCGCAGGGCATCGACCTGATCAACGACCGCGCCAGCGGCACTATCGTCAACGACGACAACCAGTTCGCCATCCGCGTGGTGGACAGCGTGCTGGCGGAAGGCAACGGCGGGGCGACCACCATTTTCCGCTTCACCGTGACCCGCAGCGGCGACACCAGCTCGGCGGCGAGCATCGACTGGTCGGTGGCCGGCAGCGGCTCGGCACCGGCGGATGCGGCTGACTTCGTCGGTGGCGTGCTGCCCGGCGGCGTGCTGCAGTTCGCCGCCGGCGAGACCAGCAAGGTGCTGGAAGTGGCGGTGTACGGTGATGACCTGGGCGAGTCCGACGAGCAGTTCACCGTGCAGCTCTCCAGCAGCGGCGGTGGCAGCAGCGTCAACCCGCTGCAGGGCAGCGCCCGCGCCACCATCCAGGGCGACGACGTGGCCCTGACCGTGCTGGCCATGGACAGCAGCCGCCTGGAAGGCGGCCCCGGCACCACCACGCCGCTGACCTACCGCATCCTGCGGGCGGGCCCGGACGACGCAGCGCTGACCCTCACCTACAGCATCGCCGGTGCGGTGGACGCCAACGACTTCACCCTGCCGCTGACCGGCACCATCACCCTGGCCGCTGGCGTCTCGGAGATGGTGTTCAGCCTGCCGATCCGTGGTGACGCCCTGCGCGAGGGCGACGAGTCCTTCACCCTGACCTTCAGCCACCCGGCCATCGCCGGCGGTTCCACCAGCCTCGGCGGGACCATCCGTGACGACGACCTGGGCCTGGGCATCAGCGGCCCGGACAGCGTGCTGGAGGGCGACGCGGGCGCCACCCTGGTGACCTACCAGGTGACCCGCAACCCGTCCGCCAGCGCCGAGACCTTCTACTGGAGCCTGCAACCGGGCGCTGGCCAGGGCGTGGATGCCGATGACTTCGGCGGCGCCTGGCCTTCCGGCAGCGTGACCTTCGCTGCCGGCAGCACCACCGCGAGCTTCAGCTTCTCGGTGAACGGCGACCGCGCGGTGGAGGCCGATGAGCTGATGTCCATCGTCCTGCGCTCGGCGGCCAACAGCCCCTATGTGCTGATCAGCAAGGACGTGACCCTGCGCAACGACGATGTCGCCGGCGCTGGCGATGACCTGCTCACCGGCACCTCGGGTGCTGACAACCTGGCTGGCCTGGGCGGTAACGACCGGCTGTTCGGCGGGGCCGGCAGCGACGTGCTCGACGGCGGCGCCGGCGACGACCTGCTGGTGGGTGGCAGCGGTGCGGACGTACTGCGCGGTGGCGCCGGTGCGGACCGCTTCCACTACACCTCGCCGGGCGACGGCATGGACGCGATCCTGGACTTCCAGGCCGGCGTCGATCACCTGACCTTCGACCCGACGGCCTTCGGTGGGCTGAGCAACCTGACCTCGGTGTCCCAGGCCTTCACGGGGGACGTGATGGACACCCTGGCGCAGCTCGCGGCCCAAGGCGATGCCGACGTCTACCGGGTGAGCTTCGCCTCCGGGCAGTTCCAGTTCGGCACCGGCAGCAACGGCCAGCTCGACGAGCTGGAGGCGATGATCAGCGGCAGTGGCCAGCACAGTGGCTCGGCCTTCTTCCTGATCTCCAACGGCGACGTCACCCGGCTGTACTACGACGCCGACACCGCCAGCGGCACGGACGGCAGCGGACTTGTCGCCCTGGCCGAGCTGGCCAACCAACCCGATGCGCACAACCTGCCACAGGACGTGATCCAACCCCACACGGTGTGACCCGATCCCCTCCGCGCTGCAACGCGGAGGGGATTTCCGCTTTTACCGAGTAGTACCGAGATGAACGAGTTTCTCCGCCGCATCGCCCTGCAGCCCAGGCTCCGCCTGGAATTGCTGCTGTCCTCGCTGTTGATCAACCTGCTCGGCCTGGCCAGCTCGCTGTACAGCATCCACGTGCTCAACCGCTACCTGGCCCTGGGGGTGGACGCGACCCTGCTGACCCTGACCCTGGGCGCGCTGCTGGCGGTGGGCTTCGAGGTGCTGCTGCGCAACGCCCGCCTGCGGGTGGCGCAGTGGCTGTGCGCCCGCGCCGATGCCGAGCTGGGCGAGACCCTGTTCGAGAGCAGCGCCCGTGGTCAGTACGCGCTGGTGGAGCAACTGCCCCACAGCGCCCGGCGCGAGATCCTTTCCGGGCAGGGCACGGTGCAGCAGTGCTTCGGCGCGCCGAACCTGGTGACCCTGCTGGACACGCCCTTCGCCTTCGTCTTCGTGGTGGTGCTGGGCATGCTCAGCCCCTTCCTCGCCGGCAT
Source organism: Pseudomonas sp. 57B-090624 (assembly GCF_003234055.1). NCBI lineage: Bacteria > Pseudomonadati > Pseudomonadota > Gammaproteobacteria > Pseudomonadales > Pseudomonadaceae > Pseudomonas > Pseudomonas sp. 57B-090624. The sequence continues at coordinate 4,951 of NZ_QKRU01000034.1, read as the reverse complement.
GACGCTGCTGGTGATGGCCGGCGTGGCGCTGGTCTCGCTGCTGGCCCAGCGTCGCCTGCGCGAGCCGATGGAAGCGCAGAGCCGCATCGCCATCCAGATGGCCGGCTACCAGCACAACCTCACCGCTGGCGGCGAGATGGTCCGCGCCTTCTCGGCGGCCGATGCGCTCAAGGAAAAATGGCGCGCCTGCGCCGACGACCAGGCCGAGCAGCGTGCGCAACTCAACCGCCTGCAGAACACCATGCAGAACGCCAGCTACGCCGGGACGCTGATCCTCGGCATGGTGATCATGGGCCTGGGCGCCCGCCAGGTGCTGGCGGGCAACCTCGATGTCGGTTCGCTGATCGGCTGCAACATCCTCGCCAGCCGCGCCCTGGCGGCATTGACCCGGGCGCTGGGCCTGGGCGAGCAGATCGGCCGCGGCCAGCGCGCCCTGGACCTGGTGCGCCAGCTCTGCGCCATCCCCCGCGAGCGCGCCGAGGGCGTGCGCCTGGGGCAGATGCAGGGCGCCCTGCGCTTCGAGGACATGGCGTTCTCCTATCCCAAGCAGGCGGTGCCGGTGCTGGAGCACTTCGACTACCAGCTGGAAGCCGGCAAGGTGCTGGCCTTCACCGGCGCCAACGGCAGCGGCAAGACCACCATGGCGCGGCTGCTGGTGGGCCTGCTGGAACCCCTGCGCGGGCACCTGCTGGTGGACGGCATGGACCTGCGCCAGGCCGACCCGCAATGGTGGCGCCGGCAGGTGGCCTACCTGCCCCAGGAGCCGCAGTTCTTCGACGGCACCCTGCGCGAGAACCTCTGCGTGCTGGCGCCGGAAACCCCGGACGCGCGCGTGCTGGAGGCCTGCCGCGAGCTGGCCGTGGGCGCCTTCGTCGAAGGTGGCGCCGAAGGCCTCGGCCTGGCGCTGCGCAACGGCGGGGCGAACATTCCGCTGGGCATCCGCCGGCGCCTGGCGCTGGTGCGCGCGGTGCTGGGGGAGGGGCGCCTGGTGGTGCTGGACGACCCCACCGAGGGCGTCGACGCCGAGGGCTGCAAGGCCATCGCCGCGCTGCTCAGCCGCCTGGTGCGCGAAGGCCGCACGCTGGTGGTGATGAGTAACGAACCCTTCATCCTCGGGGCCGCCGACGTGGTCATCGACCTCAACCAGAAGCCGGTGCCGCGCGTGCTGCGTGAACCCGCCCGCGAGCCCGCTCGCGCAGGAGCCAGCCATGTCTGAACAGAGCCTGCCACTGGACGACCAGCCGACCCGCCTCGGCCGCGCCACTGATCGCGTGCTGGGCGCCTTCGAGAACAACCCGGTGCTGCGCCGCCTGATCGGTGTCTTCCTGCCTGGCAGGGGCGATGCGCTGCCGGGTGACGAGCTGCTGGGCAGCCGCCTGACCATCCGCCTGCTGGCGTTGCTGCTGGGGGCGTTGCTGCTGTGGTCGGCGCTGTTCACCCTGGACATCGCCAGCCACTCCACCGGCGAGGTGGCCTCGATGGGGCAGACCAAGCTGGTGCAGCACCTGGAGGGCGGCATCGTCCGGCGCATCCTGGTGCGCGAGGGGCAGCGCGTGGCCGCCGGCGAGCCATTGGCTGAGGTGGAGCGCGTGGCGATGCTCTCCGAAGGCCGCGAGACCGAGGCGCTGCTGAGCTCGTTGCGTATCCGCGCCATCCGCCTGGAAGCGCAGCTCGCCGGTGCCGACGCCATGCAGGTGCCGGAGGAGCTGGCCAGGGACTACCCCGAGCAGGTGAAGGTCAACCGCGACCTGTTCATCGCCCAGAAGAGCCGGTTGGGCAGCCGCTACGAGGAGCAGCAGCAGAAGATTCTCCAGCGTGATGCCGAGGAGAAGGAGCTCAAGGCGCGCAGTGCGCACCTGAACGCCAAGCTCAAGCTGCTGCGGCAACAGATCGCCATCAGCGAGAAGCTGATGAAGGAAGGCCTGGCCAACCGCTACGAGCACCTGGAGCTGCTCAAGGACGAGGAGCAGCTGCGCGGCACCCTGCAGGAAACCCAGGCCTCCCTCGGCCGCGTGCTGGCGGCACAGCGCCAGGAGCAGGCGGCGCTGACCTCGCTGGATTCCGGCGGCAACGAGGAGCTGCAGAAGGAACTGGCCGAAGCGCGCCGGCAGATCACCGAGCTGCAGGAGCGCCTGCGCAAGTTCTCCGACAGCCGCGAGCGGCAGGTGGTGCGCTCGCCCATCGAGGGGGTGGTGATGACCCTGCAGGTGGTGACCGAGGGCGGTGTGATCCAGCCCGGCGGCACGCTGATGACCCTGGTGCCGGCCGACGAGCCGCTGATGATCGAGACCCGCCTGCCGGTGGGCGACATCGGCATGGTCAACCCGGGCCAGCAGGCGCGCATCCAGCTGGTGTCCTCGATTGCACGGGGCTTCCAGCCCATCGATGGCGAGGTGGTGGACATCAGCCCGGACTCGGTGCTCGACGAGCAGAAGGTGCCTTACTACCGCGTGCGCATCCGCCCGGCCCAGGACGCCTTCGTCCACCGTGGCACGCGCTACCCGCTGCTGCCGGGCGTGCCGGTGAGCGTGGCGATCCTCACGGGCGAGCGCTCGCTGTTCAACTACATCGCCGGCCCGCTCACCGACGGCATGCACCGTTCGTTCAGCGAGCCGTGATGGGGGCTTGAGGAGCCGCAGGCGCAAGGCCGGCGGCTCCGTGGTGATCAGGGCAGGCGGCGGTACATCACGTCGCTGCGCAGCACGTACTTCACCCCGGCCCTGATGGCGGCGCCCTGGTGCATGACCGGGTGGGGGAAGACCAGCAGCATGCCGGCCTCGGGGCGGATGCGGTCTTCGTCGCGGAACTGGGTCTCGCCGCCTTCGTAGTCGTCGTTGAGGTAGAGCAGGAAGGTCAGCTGGCTGATCTCGTCCTGGCTGCGGCGGTAGAAACCGTCGCGGTGCCACTTGAAGTACTGCTCGGGCGTGTAGCGGTAGAAGCGGAAGCGCTCGTTCAGCCCCGCCAGTTGCCATTCGTTGTCCAGGCAGGCCGGCAGCCAGGGACGCGCGCGCTCCAGCAACTGGCTGGCCAGTGCCGGGTCGTCGAAGAGGATGCGGTCGTTGTTGCGGATGTTCTTGTGGATCTCGTGCGCACCGTCGCGCATCTGGATGGCCGCCTCCTCGTAGCCCATGGCTTCGCTCATGCGGATATGGGCCTGGCATTCCTCGCGGGACAGAAAGCCCCGGATGAGAAAGCGAGCGACGCCGAGATCGGTCTTTTCCATGTTTTGTCTTCCTTGTCGGGGCCTGGCCCTCGTTCCTCTATGGCGCGGCCTCGAGCCGCCGGCGGATGCTAGGGGCGCGGCGGGGTGCTTGTCGAGAAGAGGAGGAGGGCGCTGTGATGCGCTGTCTATCGTGTCGCGTTGTGCTCGACTTCGGTGAGCCGGCGGGTGCCGGAGGCGAGGTCGTAGACGTGGAAGTTGTGCATCAGCCGGCCGTAGAGGTGCAGGCTCACGGCGCGCTGGCGACCGCCGGGCACGCCGGTGATGTGGATGTGGTCGGGGTTGGGCACGAAGCTGGTGACGGCGCCGGGTGGCAGCAGGAGGGTGCCGCCGCGTGCCAGTTCGATGCCATCGTCGCGATCGTTGGCGGAGGAGGTGCAGATGAAGGTGTGCTCTTGCAGCATGCCTTCGAGGATGCCGACCACGCCCCAGCTGCCGTGGTCGTGCACGGGCGTCCACTGGCCCGGCAGCCAGACGATGGCGTAGAGCGAAAGTTCGTCGTTCGCGGCGCAGTGGATGAGGTTGCGGGCGTAGTGCGTGGGGTCGCTGCGGTAGTGCCCGGGTTCGAGGAAGCCGGGAGCGTTGTGCAGCAACTCGGCCATGGCGGGCGCGAGGGCGGCGACGCAGTCGCAGGGGGAGGCTTGCTGGTGGCTCAGTTCGGTGGCGTGTTCGATGAAGCGGTTCAAGGCGGTCTTCGGCATGTGCGGCACCCTCCAGTGGTTGCTCCCGGCTCGTGGCCGGGGCCGAAACGGTCGCCGCCGGTAGGGCGACGACGGGATTGTCGGCGGGACGCCGGGGTGGCCGGCGCGCCTCCGGACTCACTGTAGACGCTTTGCGACGCGCCGCCCGGGGAGGGGTTCAGCGGGCGAAACGGCGCGCGCCGGCGACGCAGAGGATCACCGCCAGGGTGACGCCGAGCATGGCGGGGCTGACCCGCTCGTGGAGCAGCCCGGCGGCCAGCGCCAGGCCGAAGAAGGGCTGCAGCAATTGCAGTTGGCCGACGGCGGCGATGCCGCCCTGGGCGAGGCCGCGGTACCAGAAGACGAAGCCGATCAGCATGCTGAACAGCGACACGTAGGCGAGGCTGGCCCAGGCCGGCGCGCTGAGGGTGGCGAGGCTCGGCGGCATCAGGGCCACGGTGAGCAGGAGCATCACCGGTAGCGACAGGACCAGCGCCCAGCAGATCACCTGCCAGCCTCCGAGCGTGCGCGAAAGTCTCGCGCCTTCTGCATAACCGAGCCCGCAGACGACGATGGCCAGCAGCATGAGCAGGTCGCCCCGGGGGGAGGCGGTCAGCCCCTGTGATAGCGCGAAACCCACCACCAGCAGGCTGCCCATTGCCGAGAACGCCCAGAAGGCGGCAGGTGGTCGTTCGCCACCGCGCACCACGCCGAATAGGGCGGTGGCCAGGGGCAGCAGGCCGAGGAAGACGATGGAGTGGGCGGAGGTCACGTATTGCAGGGCCAGCGCGGTGAGCAGGGGGAAGCCGAGGACGACGCCCAGCGCGACGACGATCAGGGGCAGCAGTTGCTGGCGGGTGGGCCGCCGCTCGCCGGATGCGAGGAGCAGGCACAGGGCGAGAAGCCCGGCGATGCTGGCGCGGGCGACGGTGAGGAAGGTGGGGTCGAGCTCCTGCACGGCCACGCGGGTCGCCGGCAGCGAGCCGCTGAAGATCAGTACGCCGATGAAGCCGTTGATCCAGCCACGGGTGGCGTTGGCCTGGGGGTGGGA
>NZ_QKRU01000033.1:0-71479 GCF_003234055.1 Pseudomonas sp. 57B-090624 | reverse complement strand
CAGGCTGAAGCCTTGGGTACGACCGATTTGAATGGTGGCGCGCTCTTCAACGCTGAGTTCGGTATAAGACATAGGGGCAGCACCGTACCGGAAAGGTCAGGTGTTGCACTCAGTTTTTGCCGCCGCCCCCTCTAAAAAACCACTCAAGACATAGTCAGAGACATCACTCCCACTGAACTCATTCCGAAACTGTTTATCGAACCTTGCTTTACCCCGATGACAACAACGATTATACATCTGAAACAAAGCATGCACATCTATATTCTCATTGCCCACATAAAAGCCAGCAGGAGGATATTTCTTTCTAAAAGACTCCCAATCCGACCCATCATTTCTGCGCACAAATTGATCATAATAATCAGGGGCTTCATCTTTCAACACCACCAGATACCAGCCCCAGAATAAATCAAATTTACTAACACTCATTACACTAGCAATAGCACAGAGATGCCTGTAACACTTCTCCAACTCTCTCGGCTTTATTCTAAAAGTTTTCGCAACAGCCAAAATTATGATTTGCTCTTTAGCCAACCCGTAATCACCTGCCAATACTGCAGAGTTATTCGGAGCAGTATGTCTTTGCTCTTCCCATCTAGGCCGCCCAGCATAAACGGTGACTATCGGACTATCTCTAACTGGTCGCACATCAAAATTCAGCGTACTAACCCATCTATCTAGATCACTATAATCGAGAGAGTATTCCGCATCGAAAAATCGCTTTAAGTATCTTTCCGCCCCAAACCCAGCGCCATATACTGCACCAACTGAGTGCTTTAACTGCTCGGTATCCGTTGCAATAATAAACTTGCAATTCTCTATATCAAAAAAATGTTTGATCCGCTCAAGCAACTCTATCGCATAAGTTGGCCTGCAGCGATCCAGTTCATCTATAAATATGTACAATGGTAAAACCTTGCCTTCCTTAGACTTGGCCTGGTTTTTTGCAGCTGAAGCTGCAAGCTCTGAAAATTTCTTTTTAAACCCTGCAATGACCTTTAACGTATCTTGGTTGCTCTTCAAGAGATTATCCAAGGCGACCTCAGCTGCCTCAGCAACACTTTCTTTTTCTACGGCGTCAGTCAATGCTGCCACCTCAACACCAGTGACCTTCTTCAAGATGCCCTTAGCAATCACAGGTGTTGCAGCAATAATTGCTTTCGATGCCTGCCTCCTAAAACCTTCAAGCTTCGCAACTGCTTGTTCCTTGGAGCCGATCAGTTCACCAAGGCCATCATGAATAATAGATGTCAGCGCAATGAACGGATCACCCGAGTAGTCATTCTCCCATGCATTGAAGTAAATACATGCACGGCTCATAGAGAGCTCATCCCTCCAATTAGTCAGAAAGAAAGTCTTCCCGGCTCCCCAAGGAGCATTGATATTTAAAACTTTGACATCAGGATTATTATCCAGGTAGCGAGTAATGAATCTCGAGACACCTTGGCGGTTCATCTTGTCGTGCGCCCAAGGCACCGGCTTAATCTCTACCATGTAGCTCTCCATTACAGTTCGACACTCACCTAAACAACAACTGATCGCTGTCGTTTCTGTGAGCAGGTCTCATCCCAGTTGAAGCCGGCTATCGGCCCAAATTCCGAATCACCGCTACTGCACGCACAGCTTCAGCCCCCGCTCGATAATCGGGCTGACGGAAACCTTCCAGGTAGTACCAGTGCCCTGTGCTGCCGGGTCATCCCGCCAGATTGGGTCGATTTCAGCCCAGCCATACGTTTTGGCTACCGTGCGGGCAGAGCCGTTAACGGCATAGGCCACACCGTCCGCCTCAAACACAACCCAGGATGCGCCCTCGCAACGAACCGAACCTTGAGCCACAGTGAATGGCCACTTCTCACCGTATTCACTCTGGCTTACGGCCTGGCCTTGAGGAGTGCTACCCTCCTCCCCGCCCGAGCACATGGAAACGGCCACCGCGATAATCGCCAGTAACCCCACACCCCCAGCCACCTGCTGCCCCAGGGTCACGCCTGGGTTGGCGACGCCGCAGCTCGGGCAGGTTTTCGCGTGGGTATCCACCTGGTGTTTGCAGGACTTGCATGGCTTCAATGCCATCGGATGTCTCCTTTCTCTAAGCACCGGCTCTTGTGGCCGGCTCTTCACAAAACAGCGAGCCCCCGGGCTCAGCTGGCGTCCTCCTCGGTATCCCCTAGCGATTGCGCAAGCGCATCAGTAAGCCGGCGCACCGAGGCTTGGTCTTTTTCGGGCAGTGCTCGGTAATTAGCGAGCACCTTCGACTCGCCCGGGGTGAGGTCACCGGATTTGCTGACGTCGCGCACACCGGTAAGTACGTACATGACATCGATACCAATGGCAGCCACGGCCACCAGGTAGGCAGCATCAGGTGAGCGGGCATCTCGCTCATAGCTGCCCTGCGTATTCCTGTTAACCCCACCGACTTGAGCCAGGTCTTCCTGCTTGAGTGTCAGGCGAATTCGCTCATCCCGTAGCCGATTTCCCAAAGAACCGTTTGTCAATCATCACCCATTTCAAAGATCGATTTATTGTGCGCATATTCGGGTCTGTGAACACGAACGAACACGGATGCCCGAATATGCCCACGCTTCTAACCCCCGAGCAAGCCCGCGCGGCCCTTGGTCGCGAGGGGAAAAGCATTGCCCAGTTCTGCCGCCAGCACGCGCTGAACAAGAGCCTGGTCAGTGACCTGCTGAACGGCCGCAAGAAAGGCCTGCGCGGCGAGGCGCACCGCGCCGCCGTGCTCCTGGGCCTGAAGGACGGCACCACGGAGGCACGCTAATGCGCAGCCTCGCCGACCGAAACAAGAAAGCCCGCACTGCCGTACTCGACAGCCGCCGCAAGGTGCTGAGCGCAGTGATCACCACCTACCCGGGCGGCCGCGAGTGCGCCGCCGCCCGCCTGGGCCTGGAGCTCAAGCGCTTCGATAACCAGGCCTACGAGAACACCGGGCACCGCCCGCTGGCCGATGACCAGATCCACCGCCTGGAGCAGGACATCGGCACCACCCACCTGCCCGACTACATCTGCCACCTCTACGGCGGCGTCTTCGTGCCGCTGCCCGAGCCGGATGCGCTGGAGAACCTCGACCTCTACGGCCGCGGCGTACAAACCAGCGTGGCCCGGGGCCGGGTGGACCAGGTGATCGCCCAGGCCCTGGCCGATGGGGTGATAGACGAGGCCGAGCTGGCCGAGATCATCGCCACCCACCGCCAGCACATCGCCGCCCGCCACGCCGAGGTGGGCGCCGTGATCACCCTGCACCGCCGCTCAGGAGGCCAGCCATGAACACCACCCCCCAACCCACCTACACCGTGCTCAAGGGCGACACCCACGGGCAGCTCATCGAGCTGGACATTCCCGTGGGTGCGGTCCGCTCGCCGAGGGAGACCCAGGCGGCCTTTCACCGCCGGGTCGCCACGGCCCAACGGGTCATTCGACCGGGAACTGGTAGCGCATCTGCTTGCTGTCATCGCGGAACAGCTCCAGCGCGAACGGCTGCGCCAGCTTGTACAGGTCGAGAACCGTGTAGTCCTTGCCTGGTACAGCTCCCGCCGAAATGAGCGAGAGCTCGATGGTGTAGGCCATGGCCAGGTACTCGTCCGCCAGTTCGCCGGGTACCACTTCGTGCAGTTTGCCGATCAGTGCTTTGGTCATTTCGAGCATCCATTCCTGAGGTCAAAGGGAAGCCGATGAATAACACACCCCAGCCCATGCCGTTTGCAGCGGCCGGCCGCAGCGCCCAGGCCGGGAGGCCGGCCCGATGAGCGTCTACAAGCTGGTCTGCCCCGCCTGCGGCCACCGCATGCGCATACGCACTTCCCAGGGCCAGACGCCCTGCTTCCGCTCCACCTACTACGAGTGCACCAACATCCTGTGCGCGGCCACCTTCGCCGGAGCGGTGACCATCGAATACCAGCTCAGCCCCTCCGGCCTGGAACGGCCGCTGATGGAGCTGCCCCTGGCCCCGTCGCGCATCCGCCAGAAGGCGCGCCAGGACCAGGCCGGCGATACGGCACAGGTCGATCTGTTCGATTCCATGGAGGCTTCGACATGAACCACACCCCGCCCACCCACCACCAGGACTACCGCGAGGCGATGCAGGACGCCGCCCGCGCCTTTCTCCAGCGCCACCAGGCCGAGCACCTGGGCGATGAGCAGGTGCTCTTCACCCGCGCGGTCAACCACCTGCACCTGGCCCTGGAGGTACCCCAGTACCTGGCCGAGAACCTGGTCGGCCTGGCCTACGGCGCGCTGCGCTCGGAGGGCCAGCGCCTGCGCCTGGATGTAGCCGCCAGCAGCGCCTGCACGGTGGTGCTCACCGACCCGCGCAGCGGCCTGACCTTCACCGTGCCGGTAGCGGTGATCGCCCACCACCTGATCGACACCCCGGCCCGCCGCACCCTGCGCGCGGTCAGCTGAAGCCCTGAACCCATCCCCTTCCCTGTGCCCGCCTCGCGTGGGCAGGGGGAGGCTGCATCCGGAGGTGGCCATGCCGCTGCTCGATGTCTCCATCCGCCTGGACCGCCGGCAGGCACGGTCCTTCCTCACCTTCCTGCACTGCCAGTACCAGCAGGCCATGAGCGAGTGCTGGTACTCCGACCGCTACCGCCACACCCCGGAGGGCTTCCGCGGCCGCCAGGTGCTGCAGGACCACCCCCACATCGCCGGCCTGGTGCGGCTCTGCCGCGAACTGAGCCGCCAGCTGGACCATTAGGAGACCGCCATGCACACGAAATTGGACATGCAGGTGAAAACCCTTGCCCCTCACCTGCACGCCCTGGCCAGCCGCCACGGCATGCTCAGCCAGCTGCGCCAGGTGGCCGATACCGAGGAATGCTTCGAGGCCCGCTCGGAACGCAGCCACTGGGTGGAGGAGTGCCTGCTCACGCTGATGCGCCTGGGCCGGCTGAGCGCCGATGAGTTGCCCCGCCTCGAGGAGGAAACCGAGCGCCTGCTGGCCCTGGGGGAGGACGCCACGCCGTGAAAGCCATGGAGCAGGAGATCCGCATCGAGGTGCTGCGGCGCCTGCAGGCCGACTACGGCCTGCGGCCCATCGCCGGCACGCAGTACATGCGCAAGGGCAAGTGCCCGGCCTGCGGCAAGCTGGAGCTGTATTCGCGCCAGGACGAGCCCTGGTTCATCAAGTGCGGCCGCCAGAGCAAGTGCAACGAACAGTGGCACGTGAAGGAGCTGTACGAGGACCTCTTCGACGACTACAGCCAGCGCGCCCCGGCCACCGATGCCAACCCGCGCGCCTCGGCCGACAGCTACCTGGCGTTCGCCCGCGGCTTCGAGCTGCAGCGCATCAAGGGCTGGTACAGCCAGGAGAGCCACTGGGACCGCGACGCCAACGCTGGCAGCGCTACGGTGCGCTTTGCCCTGGAGGGTGGTGGCTACTGGGAGCGGCTGATCGACCGCCCGCAGCGCTTCGGCCGCAAGAAGGCCCGCTTCAAGCCGGGCTTCAGCTACAAGGGCCGCTGGTGGTGCCCGCCGAGCCTGGACCTGTTCGCGGTAAAGGAGCTGTGGCTGGTGGAGGGCATCTTCGACGCCATCGCCCTGCTCCACCACGGCATCGACGCGGTGGCCACCCTGAGCAGCAATGCCTTCCCGCTCGAGTCGCTGCAGGCGCTGGCCCGCAACCGGGGCGGCAAGCTGCCGGCGCTGGTCTGGGCCCTGGACAACGAGCCCGGGGCGCGCCGCTACACCCGCAAGCACGTGGCGGCGGCCCGGGAGCTGGGCTACCGCTGCGAGGCGGCGCTGATCCCCCAGCGTGACCGCGCGCTGGACTGGAACGACCTGCACCAGCGCTGGCGCTTCATCGAGGGCGAGGAGGCACGCCTGGAGCAGTGCAAGCGCGATGTCGCCGAGGCGCGCTACCACGGCTCGCTGCTGCTGGCCGAGAGCCCCGGCGAGAAGGGGCTGCTGATGTACGAATGGCGCGAGCGCCACGAATTCCACTTCACCTACGAGAACCGCCTGTTCTGGTTCCGCCTGGACCTGGAGAAGCTCAACAAGGCCATGCAGCACCTGGAGGGCTCGGAGCGCCACGAGGACAAGCTGCTCAACGATCGCCAGCGCCGCGAGAAGGCGCTGCGCCAGTGCGGCGCGGTGACGGAAATCGCCAACTGCACCTTCGAGGCGCTGTACTTCCAGCGCAACGAGATCACGGACGAGTCCTGGTACTACTTCCGTGTGGATTTCCCCCACGACGCGCCCACGGTGCGCAACACCTTCACCGGTGGCCAGGTGGCGGCCGCCAGCGAGTTCAAGAAGCGCCTGCTGGGCATGGCCGCCGGCGCAGTGTTCAGCGGCACCGGCGGCCAGCTGGAGCGCATCATGCGTGACCAGCTCTTCGCGCTGAAGACGGTGGAGACGATCGACTACATCGGCTACAGCCGCCCCCACGGCTGCTACGTGCTGGGCGACATCGCCGTGCGCGGCGGCATCGTGGTGCCGGCCAACGTCGAGGACTATTTCGAGTTCAAGGGCCTGCGCCTGAAGACCCTGCAGAAGTCCATCCAGCTCGATGTCGCCCGCAGCGAGCAGGGCTATCGGGGCGAGTGGCTGGACTGGCTCTGGACCTGCTTCGGCGCCCAGGGGCTGATCGCCCTCGCCTTCTGGTTCGGCGCGCTGTTCGCCGAGCAGATCCGCGCCGAGTTCCAGTCCTACCCCTTCCTCGAGGTCACGGGCGAGGCCGGTGCCGGCAAGACCACGCTGCTGACCTTCCTGTGGAAGCTCCTCGGCCGCCCCGACGAGGAAGGCAAGGACCCGTCCAAGATGAGCCGCGCCGGCCTGCGCCGCTGGATGAGCCAGGTGGCCAACATGCCCCTGGTGATGCTCGAGGCCGACCGCAGCGACGGCGAACGCAACCTCACCAAGGCCTTCGACTGGGACGAGTTCAAGCCCATGTACAACGGCGGCAGCCTGGGGGTGACTGGGGTGAAGACCGCCGGTAACGAGACCTACGAGCCGCCCTTCCGCGGTGCACTGGTCATCAGCCAGAACGCGACGGTGGTGGCCTCCGAGGCCATCCTCACGCGCATCGTCAAGCTGCACTTCGTGCGCCCGCAGCTGACCACCGCCAGCCGCGCGGCGGCAGACAACCTCAACCACCTGAGCACCCGGGACGTGAGCCACTTCCTGCTGCTGGCAGTGAAGGCCGAGCACCAGGTGCTGGAGTGCTTCCGCGAGCGGGTGAAGGCCCACGAGCAGAGGCTGCGCGGCCTGCGCGAGATTCGCGTGGAGCGGATCATCAAGAACCACGCCCAGCAGCAGGCCCTGGTAGACGCCCTGCGCCTGGTGGTGCCCCTTACCGACGCCCAGCACCAGGCCGCCCTGGACGAGCTGCAGGCCATGGCCCTGGCGCGCCAGGACGCCATCAACGCCGACCCGAGCGAGGTGGCGGAATTCTGGGAGGTGTACGACTACCTCGAATCCCTCAGCGAGGAGCCGGTGGTGAACCACAGCAAGCGGCCCGAGCTGATCGCCATCAACCTCAACGAGTTCTGCCAGCGCGCCTCCGAGCACCGCCAGCAGCTGGCGGACGTCGGCACCCTGCGCGAGCTGCTCAAGCGCAGCCGTAGCCGCCCCTTCCTCGCCAACAAGTCGGTCGACAGCGCCGTGCGCACCGCCTTCAACGCCCGCAACTCGGCCATGAACAGCCGCGCCACCACGGTGAAGTGCTGGACCTTCAAGGCTTCATGAACCCCGCCGGCACTGCAACGCCGGCCCAACGCAAGGAGAGAAGCACCATGCACCGCAGCACACCCCAACCCAGCCCCCGGGAATACGCGCTGACCCTCGCCGGCAGCGGCATCGCCCTGGCTGCACTCATCGCCCTGGGCAGCCTCTGCCCGGAGCTGCTGCTGGCCATCGCCGGCTGAAACGGCCCACCCCGGGCCAAGGAGAGAACGATGCGAACAGACGAACTGCACATCACGACCACAACGCGGGGCTTCCAGGTGATCGTCTTCAAGGACCAGCTCGGCGAGGCCTGCTCGCTGCAGCTCAGCAGCATCACGGACGCGCCCTGCTGCTGGTTCGGGATCACCGCGCCTTACCTGAAGGCACTCGGCGCCGGCGGCCTGCAGGACATCCCACTGCCGCCCGGTGCCCTGGTGGCCAGCCGCATGCACCTGACCCAGGACCAGGTGCGCGCCCTGCTGCCCCACCTGCAGGCGTTCGCCGAAACCGGTGAATTCGCCTTCATCGCCCACGACGGCTAGCCCGAACGCAAAGCGCCCCGGTGCTGCAACACCGGGGCGCCAGACCGACCCAAGGAGAACCACCATGCAAGCGAATCGCACCCAGGACGGCAGAACCGAGCCTATCACAGCCCCCACCGAGCCCCTGCGCATCACCACCCGCCTCTACACCGGCGCCTACATCGCCCGGGCCAGAGGCACCCGCCTTACCGCCAGCTGCACCGAGGGCCCGCTGCGGGCCGCCGAACGCCTGGCCGAGAAACTCGGCCACAACCCCGACCTGCTCGAGCTGCTGGAGCAACAGGGCAGCGACTGCATCTACGCCCTGCCCGCCTCGCCCGAGCGCTGCGGCTGAGAAACCTCAGCCCCCTTTCTCGGCCCACACGAGGGCCGAGCATTCGTACGGCCCATAGACTGGGCCGTTTTCACTTTGCAGCGTGGAGGCCGCTATGGCTGAGGGTGTCGAGGTGCGCGGCAATCGCGTGAGGATCTACTTTCGCCACGAAGGCGAACTGTGCAGGGAAACCCTACCGGGCAAGGCGACGCCGCAGAACATCGCCAACGCCGAGCGGCTGGTAGGCATCATCAACTACGAGATCGACAACGGGACCTTCAGCTACGCCAGGCACTTCCCGGATTCGCCAAGGCTCAACAGCAACACCCTGGGGCACTACATCGACCTGTGGCTGGGCATCAAGCGCAACCAGATGTCCGCCAGCGGCTTCCGGGGCTATCAGAGCCGCGTGGAAAACCACATCCGCCCGCGCTGGGGCAACCTGCAGGCCGACGCCATCGATCACCTGGACCTGCAAGCCTGGGTGCAGGACGAGCTCATGGCCAAGCTGCACAACAAGACGGTGCGCGAGATCATCAGCAACCTGCGGCAGATCTTCCGGCTCTACCGCACCCGCAACCGCTCGGCCCACGACCCAACCGACGGCATCACCGTCTCGCTGCCGGACGCGGACGACCCCGATCCCTTCACCCGGGAGGAGATCGCCACCATCCTCGCCACGCCGACCACCCGCACCCACGAGCTGAACATGATCGAGTTCATGACCTGGGCCGGGCCGCGCATCAGCGAGGCCATGGCGCTGGCCTGGGAAGACGTCGACCTCGTGGCCGGCACCGTCACCTTCCGCCGTGCCCGGGTACGCAGCCAGTACAAGGTGACCAAGACACGCCGCTCCAACCGCAGCGTCACCCTCCTGGCCCCGGCACTGCGCGCGCTGCACGCCCAGGCCAAGCTGACCCGCAAGCTGCCGCCGGTGGAGATCCTCGTCACCGACCGCGACAACCGCACGAAGAAAGCGCAGAAGGTCCGCTTCGTCTTTCACAACTCCGTGACCGGCGAGCCCTACTCGACCTCCGACACTCTGCGCAACGGCTGGTGGAAGCCGCACCTGGAGAAAGCCGGCATCCGCCCACGCGGCCCCAACCAGTGTCGCCACACCTACGCAAGCCAGATGCTCAGCAGCGGCATAGCCACCCCCGAATGGATAGCCGACCAGATGGGCCACACGTCCACTGCGATGATCTTCAAGCACTACGCGAAGTGGATCAGCAAAGACGGCCCCGATTTCGTGACCCTCCTGAACCAGGCATTGCACCTGTCCTGACCCAATAAAAAAAGGAGCCCCAAAGGGCTCCTTTTTTACCGCTGATTCCCAGTTTGTTCCCAGAAACGTTCCCTTTCGGGGTCATTCCAAGAAAAATAACAATGAAATCAACGAGTTATATGGCGGAAGCGGTGAGATTCGAACTCACGGACAGTTTCCCGTCGGCGGTTTTCAAGACCGCTGCCTTCAACCACTCGGCCACACTTCCGCATTTGCGGGCCGCCATACTACCCGAACGCAACACGCTGTCAAACTCTCGCAACAGAGCCGCTACGGACCTCTGTTATGATTTCGAGCGACTGCGGTCACGGACCCAATTTCTTGCAGGAGTTTTGCAATGAGCGATCAAGATTACGTACTGAACCAGGCGCAGGCCGGCGGGCTCGAAATCAGCCGTGTGCTGCGCAACACCTACGGGCTGCTGGCGCTGACCCTGGCATTCAGCGGCCTGGTCGCCTATGTCGCGCAGCAGATGCGCGTCGCCTACCCGAGCATTTTCGTGGTGCTGATCGGCTTCTACGGTCTGTTCTTCCTTACCGTGAAGCTGCGCAACTCGGCCTGGGGCCTGCTCTCCACCTTCGCCCTGACCGGTTTCATGGGCTACACCCTTGGCCCGATCCTCAACCGTTACCTGGGCATGCCCAATGGCGGTGAAGTGATCAGTTCAGCCTTCGCCATGACGGCACTGGTGTTCTTCGGCCTGTCCGCCTACGTGCTGACCACCCGCAAGGACATGAGCTTCCTGGGTGGCTTCATCACCGCTGGCTTCTTCGTGTTGATCGGCGCAATGCTGGCGAGCTTCTTCTTCGACATCAGCGGCCTGCAGCTGGCAATCAGCGCCGGCTTCGTGGTCTTCGCCTCGGTCTGCATCCTGTTCCAGACCAGCGCGATCATCCACGGTGGTGAGCGCAACTACATCATGGCGACCATCAGCCTGTACGTATCGATCTACAACCTGTTCGTCAGCCTGCTGCAGATCTTCGGCGTGATGAGCGGCGACGACTGATAGCTGTGCCTTGGAGAAGCCCGCTTCGGCGGGCTTTTTCTTGCCTGCAAAAGCCGGTCGCAAGCCGTATCATGCGCCCAGCTATCCCGCTCGAAGCACTGTCATGAAATTCGCCATCGCCCTCTTCGCTCCTGCCCATGCACCCTCCTCCCGCCGCGCCCTGCGCTTTGCCGAGGCGGCGCTGGACAGCGGTCATGAAATCACGCGCCTGTTCTTCTACCAGGACGGCGTTCACAGCGCCTCCGCCAATGTAGTGACCCCACAGGACGAGCCGGACATCGCCCGTGACTGGTCCAGGTTCGTGGCCGATCACCAACTGGATGGCGTGGTCTGCATCGCCGCCGCCCTGCGTCGGGGCGTGATCAACCAGGAGGAGGCCGAGCGCTATGGTCGTGCAGCCGCCAACCTGGCACCGGGCTGGGAGCTATCCGGTCTGGGCCAGTTGCATGAAGCCGCGCAGATGGCCGATCGCCTGATCTGCTTCGGGGGGGACTGAAATGGCCAAATCCATGTTGATCATCACCCGCCGCGCGCCCTGGGCCGGCCCTGGTGCGCGCGAAGCGCTGGATATCGCACTGGCCGGCGGCGCCTTCGATTTGCCGCTGGCGATGCTGTTCCTCGACGACGGTGTCTTCCAACTCGCCAGCAGCCAGGCTCCAGGCAGGCTGGAGCAGAAGGACCTCACCGCCAACCTGCAGGCACTGCCGCTGTTCGGCGTGGAATCGCTTTACGCCAGTGCCCACAGCCTGAGCCAGCGCGGCCTGGCCACCGACAGCCTGAATCTTCCCGTCGAAGTGCTGGATGATGCCGCCTTGCGCACCCTTATCGAGCGCCATGACCAAGTGATCACCCTCTGATGAGTACATTGCACCTGCTTTCCCATTCGCCGTTTGGCGACGACCACTTCGACAGTTGCCTGCGCCTGGTGGGCAACCAGGACGCTATCCTGCTCAGCGGTGAAGCCGTCCAGGCCCTGCGCGCCTCGACCCACCCACGTCAATGCCTGGAGCAGCTCCCCGAAGGCATTGCCCTATTCGCGCTGGAAGAAGACGTGGCGGCGCGCGCAATCGGCAGCCAGCCCAGCCGCATCAAGTTGCTGGACTACCCCGGCTTCGTGACGCTATGCGTGCAGTACGACAAGGTGAACAGCTGGCTATGAGCAGCCTCGATCTGAACGGACGCAGCATCCCGCTCGACAAGGATGGCTATCTGCAGGAGCTGGCCGATTGGTCCCATCCCGTGGCGGAAGCACTCGCCGCGCGGGAGGAGATCACATTGCAGGCCGAGCACTGGGAAATCCTCGAGCTGCTGCGGCGCTTCTATGCCGAATTCCAGCTGTCGCCGGCCAATCGGCCGCTGATCAAGTACGTCGCCCAGCAGCTCGGCCCGGAAAAGGGCAACAGCCTGCACCTCAACCACCTGTTCAAGGGCGCACCGGCCAAGCTTGCCGCCAAGCTCGCCGGCCTGCCCAAGCCGACCAATTGCCTATGACTCCCGCCGCCCCTGTTGAACACCCCTTCGCCCAGTTCGTCCGCATCCTGGGCAAGGGCAAGCGTGGCGCCCGCCACCTGAGCCGCGAAGAAGCCCGCGAGGCCATGGGCATGCTGCTGGAGGGCAAGACCGAAGACAGCCAGCTCGGCGCCTTCCTCATGCTGCTGCGGCACAAGGAAGAAAGCGCCGAAGAGCTGGCCGGCTTCACCGAAGCCTTCCGCGCGCGCAACCATGCCCCGGCAATCCAGGTGGACATCGACTGGCCCAGCTACGCCGGCAAGAAGCGCCACCACCCCTGGTTCCTCCTGGCAGCCAAGGCCCTGGCCAATGGCGGGGTACGCATCCTGCTGCACGGCGGCGGCTTGCACACGGCCGGGCGCATCTACACCGAACAATGCCTGGAGCTGCTGGGCATCCCCGACTGCGCCGACTGGCAGGAGGTCAGCCAGGCGCTGGACCACCAGCGCATCGCCTTCATCCCTCTGGGGGCCTGGGCGCCGACGCTGCAGCGCATGATCGACTTGCGCAACATCCTCGGCCTGCGCTCTCCCATCCACTCGCTTGCTCGCATTCTCAACCCACTCGGCGCCCGCTGCGGCCTGCAGAGCATCTTCCATCCCGGCTACCAGGCGGTGCACAGGGAAGCCAGCCAGCTACTGGGGGACCACGCCATCGTCATCAAGGGCGAGGGCGGCGAGATCGAAGTGAACCCGGATGCCGCCTGCCACCTCTTCGGCACCGAAGGCGGCGAGGCCTGGGATGAAGAGTGGCCCGCCCTATCGCCGCTGCGCCATGTCAAACCAGAGCGCATCGAAGCGGCGCAGCTGGAGGGCGTGTGGGACGGCAGCATCGACGATGCCTACGCCCGACTCGCCATCCTCGGCACCATGGCACTCGCGCTGCGCGGTCTCGGTCATCCCCGCGAGGCTGCCTTCAGCGAAGCCGAGCGACTGTGGAAAGAGCGAAACGCTTCGAATTAATCGATAAAAAACACTTTGAATTTGCGCTATTCAATCGACTCAACACCATTAGACTGAGCCCAATTTCCAATTCAGAGGGTCAGAGCCATGGGATTGCTGGTCGAAGGCAAATGGCAGGACAAGTGGTACGACACTGCCAAGGACGGCCGCTTCCAACGTGAAAGCGCACGCCGGCGCAACTGGATCACCGCTGACGGGTCGCCCGGCCCGAGCGGCAAGGGTGGCTTCACAGCCGAACCGGGGCGCTATCACCTCTACGTATCACTGGCCTGCCCCTGGGCACACCGCACGCTGATCTTCCGCAAGCTGAAGGGGCTGGAAAGCCTGATCGACATCTCGGTGGTCAGCTGGCTGATGCTGGAGAACGGCTGGACCTTCGATCGCAGCCATGGATCGAGTGGCGATGCCCTCGGCAACCTGGATTATCTCCATCAGCGCTACACCCGCGATGATGCCGGGTATACCGGTCGCGTGACCGTGCCGTTGCTGTGGGACACATTCGAGGAGCGGATCGTCAGTAACGAATCCTCCGAGATCATCCGCATGTTCAACTCGGCGTTCGACGGCCTCACGAACGATCGCCAGGACTTCTATCCGCTGGCCCTGCGGACGGAGATCGACGCCCTCAACGAGCGCATCTACCCGGCCATCAACAACGGCGTATACCGGGCGGGCTTCGCCACCACCCAGGAAGCCTACGAGGAAGCCTTCGGCGAACTGTTCCGCGAGCTGGACAGGCTGGAAGCGCTACTGGGCGAGCGTCGCTACCTGGCAGGAGCCCACGTGACCGAGGCCGACTGGAGACTCTTCACCACGCTGATACGTTTCGATGCGGTCTACCACGGGCACTTCAAGTGCAACCTGAGGCGCCTTGCCGACTACCCCAACCTGTCTGGCTGGCTGCGTGAGCTCTATCAGTGGCCAGGCGTGGCCGAAACGGTGAACTTCGAGCACATCAAGGGGCATTACTACGCGAGCCACCGCACCATCAACCCGACCGGGATCATCCCCGCAGGCCCGCTGCAGGACTTCAACCAGCCCCACGGCCGCGACCACCTGCCCGGTAAAGGGGTGGCTCAGTCGAGCTGAGCCCCTTCGAACCAGGCGAGCTTGTCACGCAGCTGCACCACCTCGCCCACGATCACCAGCGTGGGCGCATGCACCTCATGCTGGGCGACCAGCTGCGGCAAGTCGCCGAGGGTGCCGGTAAAAACCCGCTGGTTGCTGGTGGTGCCCTGCTGCACCAGGGCGGCCGGGGTATGGGCCGAGCGCCCGTGGCGGATCAGCTCGCTGCAGATAGTCGGCAAGCCGACCAGGCCCATGTAGAAGACCAGGGTCTGGCCCGGCGCGACCAGGTCGTTCCAGGGCAGGTCGCTACTGCCGTCCTTCAGGTGCCCGGTAACGAAGCGCACCGATTGGGCGTGGTCACGGTGGGTCAGCGGGATACCGGCATAGGCCGCGCAGCCCGAGGCGGCGGTAATGCCCGGCACCACCTGGAAGGGAATGCCGTTGGCCGCCAGCTCGCCGATCTCCTCGCCACCACGTCCGAAGATGAACGGGTCCCCTCCCTTCAGGCGCAGCACGCGCTTGCCCTGGCGCGCCAAGTCGATCAACAGGCGATTGATCTCCTCCTGCGGCACGGCATGCTCCGAACGACGCTTGCCCACATAGATGCGTTCGGCGTCGCGCCGGCACATCTCGACGATCGGGCCCGCCACCAGGCGGTCGTAGAGCACCACATCGGCCTGCTGCATCAGGCGCAGGGCGCGGAACGTCAAAAGGTCGGGATCACCGGGGCCGGCGCCCACCAGGTAGACCTCGCCCAGCGCCCGCTTCGCACCGCCACCGGCCACACGCTCTTCGAGCATGCGCTCGGCTTCGGCGGGCTGCCCGGCAAGCATGCGCTCGGCGATCGGCCCCTGGAAAACGTCCTCCCAGAACACGCGTCGTTGCTGCACATCGGGGAACAGGGTCTTGACCCGGCTGCGGAAGCGCTTGGCGAGCCCCGCCAACTGGCCATAGGCGGAAGGAATCCAGGTTTCGATCTTGGCGCGGATCAGCCGGGCCAGCACTGGGGCATCCCCGGCACTCGACACGGCGACGATCAGCGGCGAACGGTCGACGATGGCGGGAAAGATCACGCTGCACAGCGCCGGCGCATCGACCACGTTGACCGGCACGCCGCGCGCCTGGGCCTGTTGCGAGATCAATGCGTTGAGGGACTCGTCATCGGTCGCGGCAATGACCAGCACGCACTGATCGAGGTCCGCCTCCGCATAGCCACGGACATGGGCCAGCCCCGACGAAGCCCCCACCAGCTTAATCAACTGACTGTCGATCTGCGGCGCTACCACCCGGAGAACCGCTCCGGCATCCGCCAGCAGGCGGGCCTTGCGCAGTGCGACTTCGCCACCGCCGACGACGAGCACCTGACGGCCCTTGAGGTTATGGAAGAGCGGGAGGAAATCCATGGGAGCGCCTTGCTGCAGTGGTTGCCGTGGAAAACGACGCCCGCATCCGGCAGGAGCCGGAACGCGGGCGCTCGGGAAAGCTCGAACCGCTCCCGCGCACGCGGGGCGGCGAGGATCAACCGATGATTTCGATACCGCCCATGTAGGGTTTGAGGACGTCCGGCACGCGAATGGAACCATCCGCCTGCTGGTAGTTCTCCAACACGGCTACCAGGGTACGGCCGACGGCCAGGCCGGAGCCGTTGAGGGTGTGCACGAGCTCGGGCTTGCCGGTTTCCGGGTTGCGGTAGCGAGCCTGCATACGGCGGGCCTGGAAGTCACCACAGTTGGAGCAGGAGGAAATCTCGCGGTACTTGTCCTGGCTCGGCACCCAGACCTCCAGGTCGTAGGTCTTGGTCGCGCCAAAGCCCATGTCGCCGGTGCACAGGGCGAGAACGCGATACGGCAGCTCCAGCAGTTGCAGGACCTTCTCGGCATTGGCGGTCAGGCCTTCCAGTGCCTCAAAGGACTTGGACGGCTCGACGATCTGCACCATCTCGACCTTGTCGAACTGGTGCTGGCGGATCATGCCGCGCGTGTCGCGACCGGAAGCGCCCGCTTCGCTGCGGAAGCAGGGGGTGTGGGCGACGAACTTCAACGGCAGCTGCTTCACGTCGAGGATTTCACCGGCGACGATGTTGGTCAGGGACACTTCGGCGGTAGGGATCAGGTACAGATCCGCTTCGTCCTCGCGACCGATCTTGAACAGGTCTTCCTCGAACTTGGGCAACTGGCCGGTGCCTTGCAGTGCCGGGGCCTGGACCAGGTAAGGGGTATAGGCCTCTTCGTAGCCGTGCTCGGCGGTATGCAGGTTGATCATGAACTGCGCCAGGGCGCGGTGCAGGCGGGCGATGGGGCCGCGCAGCAAGGCGAAGCGTGCACCGGAGAGCTTGGCGGCGGTCTCGAAGTCCAGCCAGCCATGGATTTCACCCAGGCTCACGTGGTCCTTGATCTCGAAATCGAAGCTGCGCGGTGTACCCCAGCGGCGGACCTCGACGTTGCCATCTTCATCCTCGCCCACGGGTACGGAGGCGTCCGGCAGGTTGGGGATGTTCAGCAGCAGGTTGTCCAGTTCGGCCTGGATGCTCTCCAGTTCGCGCTTGCCCTCTTCCAGCTCGGTCCCCATGCGGTCGACATCGGCCAGCAGCGGCGCGATGTCCTCGCCGCGCTGCTTGGCCTGGCCAATGGCCTTGGAGCGACTGTTGCGCTCGGCCTGCAGCTGCTCAGTGCGGGTCTGCACGGACTTACGCTGGTTCTCCAGAGATTCGAGGCGCGCCACGTCCAGTTGGAAGCCACGGGTGGCGAGGCGATCGGCCACGTCCTGGGTCTGGGTGCGTACCAGTTTGGAATCGAGCATGTGAGGTTCCCGTCTATCAGAATTTGGTCAGTGTCAGGCCGGCCCAGGTCGCGAGCAGGCCTCCCAGCACGCTCACCGCCACATAGCCAAAGGCCAGGGGCAGCTGGCCGCTTTCCAGCAAGCGCAGCGTGTCCAGGGAAAAGGATGAAAACGTCGTCAGGCCGCCCAGGAAACCGACCATGAGCCCGGCACGGATCTCCACAGGCACTTCAGGACGCTGGAGGAACAGGCCGTAGAGAAAGCCGATGAGCAGGCAGCCGACGATATTGACGGCAAGAGTACCGGCGTAGAAGTAACGAGGCCAGTGGGCAGCCACCCAGTTGCCCGTGGCGAAACGCAGGAGGGTGCCGACGATACCCCCCAGGGACACCGAGAGAATCAAGGGGCTCAAGGCCTTCTCCTTCTGGGGCTGCGCGCATCGAGCCCAGCCAGGTGATCGAGCTTGTCGCGAATCTTCAGCTCCAGCCCCCGAGGCACAGGCTGGTAGTACTGGCGGGGCTCGAGCTTCTCTGGGAAGTAGTCCTCGCCCGCAGCATAGGCATCCGGCTCATCATGGGCGTAGCGATATTCGTCGCCGTAGCCGAGCTGCTTCATCAGCTTGGTCGGCGCATTGCGCAGGTGCAGCGGCACCTCGTGGGAACCATTCTCGGCGACATCACGCATGGCCGCCTTGAAGGCGGTGTAGACAGCGTTGCTCTTCGGCGCGCAGGCCAGGTAGACGATGGCCTGGGCCACCGCCAATTCACCTTCCGGACTGCCGAGGCGCTCCTGCACATCCCAGGCGGCCAGGCACAGGCTCAAGGCACGGGGGTCGGCATTGCCGATGTCTTCGCTGGCCATGCGCACCACGCGGCGCGCGATGTAGAGCGGGTCGCAGCCACCGTCGATCATGCGCGCATACCAATAAAGCGCACCGTCGGGGCTGGAGCCACGCACCGACTTGTGCAGCGCGGAAATCTGGTCGTAAAAGGCCTCGCCACCCTTGTCGAAACGACGACGGCTGTCACCGAGCAGATTTTGCAGCAGCTCGGGGGCGATCTCGCTGTCGTCCTCGGCGAGGTCCGCCGCATTCTCCAGCAGGTTGAGCAAGCGCCGGCCATCGCCGTCGGCTGCCGCTACCAGGATCGCGAAGCTCTCATCAGGCAGGCGCAGCTTTCGCTTGCCGAGCCCCTTGTCCTCGTTCAGCGCCCGATCGACGAGACGGCGCAGTGCCGCTTCGTCCAGGCTCTTGAGCACATAGACCCGGGCACGGGAAAGCAACGCGTTGTTCAGCTCGAACGAAGGATTCTCGGTGGTGGCACCGATGAAAATCAGCGTGCCGTCCTCGACATAGGGAAGGAAGGCATCCTGCTGGGATTTGTTGAAGCGATGCACCTCGTCGACGAAGAGGATGGTGCGGCGCCCGTATTGGGCGGCCTGCTGCTTGGCCATCTCCACCGACTGGCGGATTTCCTTGACGCCGGAGAGCACCGCGGAAATCGTCTCGAAATGGGCATCGCTGACCTGGGCCAGAAGCTTGGCCAGGGTGGTCTTGCCCACCCCGGGCGGCCCCCAGAAGATCATCGAGTGCAACGCCCCCTGCTCCAGCGCCTCACGCAGGGGCTTGCCCGGCGCCAGCAGGTGCTCCTGGCCAACGTACTCGTCCAGGCTGTTGGCACGCAGGCGCGCGGCCAGGGGCTGGGCGATGGGCTCGGAACGGAACAGGTCCATGGGTACGCGTGAAACCTCTTATTCCTGGATGACGTCGGCGCCTTCCGGAACCTTGAAGTCGAACTGGGCGGCGTCGATGGACTGGTTCATCTTCACGCCGAGGAAGAGGATGTTGGTGCGCTGGCCGACGCTGTCGATCAGTTGCATGTCGTTGATCACGCCATTGCGGAAGGACAGACGCAGGGTGTCGAACAAGGTGTCCTTGGCCTTCGGCTTGAGGATGAAGTCGACCACGTCGCCCCCTTCCTTGTGGCTGATCTCGAAGTTCTCGCTGATCTTGGACACATCGCCGGACAGCAGCAGCGCCGGCGTATGCGTGAGGCGCTGATCAAGGGTCTGAATCGTGACCTGTTCCAGGTCCGGGTCATACAGCCAGACCTTCTGTCCATTGGAAACCAGCAATTGCTCCATCGGCTCGTCGGTGTGCCAGCGGAACAGGCCCGGGCGCTTGAGGGCGAGCTCGCCGGAGGTTTCCTGCAACTGGGTACCGGAACCATCGAGGGTCAGCTGGGAAAAGCGACCGGTGATGGTCTGGGCCTTGTTGAGCATTTCGGTCAGGCGGGCGATGGCCACCTGGTCATCAGCCTGGGCCTGCATGGCACCAAGGCTCAGTGCGGCAACGAGCAGCATGCGGATCAGTCGCATGGGGGTCCTCATCAGAATTCCGTTCAGGGTTAGTCGCGAACCGGGCCCGGCGCGATCACGTCACGCGAGCCGTTGGTGTTCATGGGCGTGACCACGCCGGCCATCTCCATCGCCTCGATCATTCGGGCGGCGCGGTTGTAGCCGATCTTGAGCTTGCGCTGTACCGCGGAGATGGACGCGCGGCGGCTCTCGGTGACGAAGCGCACGGCCTCGTCGTAGAGCGGGTCTTCCTCACTGCCTTCACCGCCCTCACCGCCATCGAAGCCGCCGCTGGAGCCACCACTACCCTCGTCGACGCCCGCGAGAATGTCTTCGATGTAGTCGGGAGCGCCACGCAGCTTCCAGGCCTCGACCACGCGATGCACCTCGTCGTCGGAGACGAAGGCGCCGTGGACACGGATCGGCAAGCCGGTGCCCGGCGGCAGGTAGAGCATGTCGCCGTGGCCCAGCAGTTGCTCGGCGCCGCCCTGATCGAGGATGGTGCGCGAGTCGATCTTGCTGGAGACCTGGAAGGCCATGCGGGTCGGGATGTTGGCCTTGATCAGGCCGGTGATCACGTCCACCGAGGGGCGCTGGGTGGCGAGGATCAGGTGGATGCCCGCCGCACGTGCCTTCTGCGCGATACGGGCGATCAGCTCTTCCACCTTCTTGCCGACGATCATCATCATGTCGGCGAATTCGTCGACGATCACCACGATGGTCGGCAGTTGCTTCAGCAGCGGCGCTTCGTCTTCCATGCTCTCGCGGCGATAGAGCGGGTCGGTCAGCGGCGTGCCGGCCTCCTCCGCGTCCTTGACCTTACGGTTGAAGCCCGCCAGGTTGCGCACGCCCATGGCGGCCATCAGCTTGTAGCGCCGCTCCATCTCGGCGACGCTCCAGCGCAGCGCGTTGGCGGCTTCCTTCATGTCGGTCACGACCGGGCACAGCAGGTGCGGAATGCCTTCGTAGATCGACAGTTCGAGCATCTTCGGGTCGATCATGATCAGCCTCGCCTGCTCGGGCGTGGACTTGAACAGGATCGACAGGATCATGGCGTTGACGCCCACGGACTTACCGGAGCCAGTGGTACCGGCCACCAGCAGGTGCGGCATGCGGGCCAGGTCGGTGATCACCGGGCGCCCACCGATGTCGTGGCCGAGGGCCATGGTGACCGGCGACTTGGCCTCGTCGTACTCGGTCGAGGACAGCACTTCGGAGAAGCGCACGATCTGGCGGTCTTCGTTGGGAATTTCGATGCCCACGGTGGTCTTGCCGGGAATGACCTCCACCACGCGGACGCTGATCACGGCGAGGGAGCGCGCCAGGTCCTTGGCCAGGTTGGAGATACGACTGACCTTGACGCCTGCGGCGGGCTGGATCTCGAAACGGGTGATCACGGGGCCCGGGTGCACGGATTCGACTATCACTTCGACGCCGAACTCCTTGAGCTTGATCTCCAGCAGGCGTGACATGGCCTCGAGGGATTCGGGGGAGTAGCTCTTCTGCTTCTTCTCGGCCACATCGAGGATGGAGATCGGCGGCAGGGTGCCCTCTACGGCGCTATCGACGAACAGAGGGACCTGCTTCTCCTTCTGCACGCGCTTGCTGGGCTCGGCAGCCTTGGCCGGCGCGGGGGGGGTGATGACCGGTGCCGGACGCTTGTCGCGCTCGATCATGTGCTTGGCCAGGGCTTCTTCGCGCTCGATCAGGCGCTCCTTGACCTTCGCCTGCTCGCGACTGTCGCGAACCACGGGCGCGGCGACCTCGTTGACGCGGTCATCCACCTCGCGCAGCTTGGCCACGAGCTGCTTGCGCTCGGCACGCGCACTCCACCAGCGGTTGATCAGGCTCTGGATCAGTTCGACCAGGTCGAGAGTGATCTTGCCGGTCAGGTCCATCACCTTGAACCACGACAGGTCGGTGAACACCGTCAGGCCGAAGAGGAACAGGGCGAAGAACATCAGTGTGCTGCCCTGCACGTTCAGGGCGTTGACCGCCAGGTGGCTGAGGCTTTCGCCCAGCGCACCGCCGGCGGATGCAGGCATGCCGACGCTGTCCTGGAAGTGGATATCGGCCAACGCGGCACCCGAAAGCACCAGGAAGACGAGCCCGATCAGGCGCCAGGAGAACAGCCAGCCACTCCAGTCGATGGCCTGGTGGCGATGACGAAACACCTGCAGCGTCTTGATCGCAAGCAGCAACGGGAAGATGTAGGCGAAGTAGCCCAGGGCCATGAAGAGGATGTCGGCGAACCAGGCGCCCAGGCGGCCTGCGGCGTTCTGTACCTGCTCGACATTGCTGGTGTGGGTCCAGCCCGGATCGGAAGAGTCGTAGGTGAGCAACGCCATCCACAGGTAGAGGCACAACGCGCCCAGCGCGATCAGCGCACCTTCCTTGAGGCGGTAATGCAGTTGCTGGCGCCAGACGGGCGTCTGGGCAGTACTCGTGGAATTCTTCAAACGCCTTTTTTCCTGCGCCCTTGGCGCGTTCAAGAATCGGTTACTGGCGGAAATGCCGCCCATTGTACGGGTTTAACCGCCCGGCGCCACAGCGTCCGCCCTGGCCGCGGGGCGTTTTGCGGCTGATTCGTGCTTCGGTGTAGCATAGCCGCCAGCATCTTGCGCAGCGCTCAATTTGAGCATGCATTCTCTTTTGTGACAAAGACTTATGAGGCCTTTTTATGAGCGACGTCAAGCATTCACGCCTGATCATCCTGGGCTCCGGCCCAGCCGGTTACACCGCTGCCGTGTATGCCGCCCGCGCCAACCTCAAACCCGTTGTCATCACCGGCATCCAGCCGGGCGGCCAACTCACCATCACCACCGAGGTCGACAACTGGCCGGGTGACGTCGAAGGCCTCACCGGCCCCGCCCTGATGGAGCGCATGCAGAAGCACGCCGAACGCTTCGACACCGAGATCGTCTACGACCACATCCATACCGCCGAGTTGCAGCAACGCCCGTTCATTCTCAAGGGCGACAGCGGAACCTATAGCTGCGATGCACTGATCATCGCCACCGGCGCCTCCGCCCAGTACCTGGGCCTGCCGTCCGAGGAAGCCTTCGCCGGCAAGGGCGTCTCGGCCTGCGCCACCTGCGACGGCTTCTTCTACCGCAACCAGGTGGTCTGCGTGATCGGCGGCGGCAACACCGCCGTCGAGGAAGCCCTCTACCTTTCCAATATCGCCAAGGAAGTCCACCTGATCCACCGCCGCGACAAGCTGCGCTCGGAGAAGATCCTCCAGGACAAACTGTTCGAGAAAGCCAAGAACGGCAATGTGCGCCTGCACTGGAACCACACCCTGGAAGAGGTGCTGGGCGACGCCACCGGCGTGACCGGCGTCCGACTGAAAGACACCACCAACGGCGAAACCAAGGAAATGCCCCTGGCCGGCGTCTTCATCGCCATCGGCCACAAGCCCAACACCGAACTGTTCCAGGGCCAACTGGAAATGCGTGACGGCTACCTGGTGGTCCGCGGCGGCTCCGAAGGCAATGCCACCGCCAGCAGCATCGAGGGCGTTTTCGCCGCTGGCGACGTGGCCGACCACGTCTATCGCCAGGCGATCACCTCGGCAGGCGCCGGCTGCATGGCCGCGCTGGATGCCGAAAAATTCCTCGACGACAACTGAGGCGCAGGGGCGGCGCACCTCACGCCGCCCTCCCCTTCCCATGCTGACCTGGCTTAGCCGCGAAAACCTCACCTTCCCGCCCCTCGAGCGCGCCCTCCGCGAGCCCAACGGACTGCTGGCGGCCGGCGGCGACCTGTCCCCCGAACGATTGGTCCAAGCCTATCGCCACGGCTGCTTTCCCTGGTTCCAGGATGGCCAGCCGATCCTCTGGTGGTCACCCGACCCGCGCACCGTTCTACCCCCACAGGAGGTGCACGTTTCCCGCAGCCTCGCCAAGCTGATCCGCCAGCAACGCTTCCGCGTCACCTTCGACCAGTGTTTCGCCGCCGTCATCGAGGCTTGCGCCGGGCCACGCAGCTACACCGATGGCACCTGGATCACCACGCCGATGCAGGCCGCCTATCTGGAACTGCATCGCCGCGGCATCGCCCACTCGGTCGAGGTCTGGCTGGATGACGAACTGGTCGGCGGCCTGTACGGGCTCGCCATGGGCAAGCTGTTCTTCGGCGAATCCATGTTCAGCCGCACCGATAACGCTTCCAAGGTCGGGTTCGTGACCCTCACCCGACACCTCAACGACTGGGGCTTCGTGCTCATCGACTGCCAGATGCCGACCCAGCACCTGCACAGCTTCGGCGCCCGCTCGATCACCCGTGAGAAGTTCTCGCGCTACCTCCAGCTTTATCTCGACCAACCCAACAGCGCCAACTGGGTTGTCGCCTAGGCGAGTCGCCAAGCCTGGCTTACACTTGCGGAAGGCTTTTTCGAGATTCGACCATGACCGAGCTGGCTCGCCTGAAGTTCTATGCCACTCAACCGCATCCTTGCAGCTACCTGCCCGAGGAACAGGCCACCACACTGTTTCTCGATCCCAGCCAGCCGATGGATGTGGAGGTCTACGCCGAGCTCTCGGAAATGGGTTTCCGCCGTAGTGGCGACCACCTCTACCGCCCACATTGCCAACGCTGCACAGCCTGCGTACCGGCCCGCATCCCCGCCGAAGCCTTTGCACCCAGCCGTCAGCAGCGACGCATACTCAAGCGCAACACCGACATCGAAGTCCGTGCCGTGCGCCCAGCATTCAACGAAGAGTATTACGCCCTCTATGTGCGCTACATCGAGGAGCGCCATGCCGACGGCGACATGTACCCACCAAGTCGCGATCAGTTTTCCACCTTCCTGGTCCGCGACCTGCCTTTCTCGCGCTTCTACGAATTCCGCCTGGAGAGTCGACTGGTCGCGATCGCCGTGACCGACGTCCTGCCCAACGGCCTCTCCGCCGTCTACACCTTCTACGACCCATCGGAAGAGCGCCGCAGCCTCGGCCGCTTCGCCATCCTCTGGCAGATCGGCGAGACCTTGCGCCTGGGCCTCCAGGCGGTCTATCTCGGCTACTGGATCAAGAACTGCAGGAAGATGAACTACAAGACCCAATACCGCCCCATTGAGCTCTTCGTCAATCAGCGCTGGGTCACCCTCACCTGAAACCCTTGGCTTACGATGCATTTTTCGGGCACAATGCACGCCGTTTTTGCCAGGCGCCGTTTGCACCCGGCCAATCATTGATACCGAGGGCTTTACTGCATGTCGAAAGAAGACAGCTTCGAAATGGAAGGCACTGTCATCGATACCCTGCCCAACACCATGTTCCGCGTGGAGTTGGAAAACGGGCACGTCGTCACCGCGCATATTTCCGGCAAGATGCGCAAGAACTACATCCGCATCCTTACCGGTGACAAGGTTCGCGTCGAGCTGACCCCCTACGACCTGAGCAAAGGCCGCATCACCTACCGCGCCCGCTAATCAGGCAAACAATAAAAAGCCCGGCAATCGCCGGGCTTTTTGCGTTTCTCCACATCAGCATCAGGCCATTTCAGCAGTGGTCTCGAAGTCGAACTCGAGCTCATCGTCCTTCACGTCGATGTGGACCACGCCACCGTGCTCGGCCAACTCACCAAACAGGATCTGCTCCGCCAGCGGCCGCTTGATCTTGTCCTGAATCAGGCGCGCCATGGGTCGAGCCCCCATCTGCGCGTCATAGCCACGCTCACCCAGCCAACTACGCGCCTCGTCACTGACGACCAGTTGAACGCGCTTGTCTTCCAACTGCGCCTGCAGCTCGGTCAGGAACTTGTCGACGACGCTCTTGATGGTTTCGTGAGTGAGGCGACCGAACTGGATGATGGTGTCCAGGCGGTTGCGGAACTCCGGCGTGAAACTCTTCTTGATCACTTCCATCGCATCGGACGAGTGGTCCTGATGAGTGAAGCCGATGGAAGCGCGCGAAGCGGTTTCAGCCCCCGCGTTGGTGGTCATGATCACGATGACATTACGGAAGTCTGCCTTGCGGCCGTTGTTGTCAGTGAGCGTACCGTGATCCATGACCTGCAGAAGCAGGTTGAAGACCTCGGGATGCGCCTTCTCGATCTCGTCGAGCAGAAGGACGCAGTGCGGCATTTTGGTGATGGCTTCGGTGAGTAATCCACCCTGATCGAAACCGACGTACCCCGGAGGCGCACCGATGAGGCGCGAAACAGTGTGCCGCTCCATGTACTCGGACATGTCGAAGCGCACCAGCTCGATCCCCATGGCCTTGGCCAACTGGCGAGCGACCTCGGTCTTGCCGACACCGGTGGGGCCGGCGAAGAGGAAGGAACCCACAGGCTTGTCCGGCGACTTGAGACCTGCCCGGGACAGCTTGATGGCAGTCGACAGGGAGTCGATGGCCGCATCCTGGCCGAATACCGTCAGCTTCAGGTCGCGCTCGAGGTTGCGCAGCAACTCCTTATCGGAGCTGGTGACGTGCTTCGGAGGAATCCGCGCGATCTTGGCGACGATGTCCTCGACCTGGGCAACATCGATACGCGGAGCACGCTTGTCTTCGGGCTGCAAGCGCTGGTAGGCGCCCGCCTCGTCGATGACGTCGATGGCCTTGTCGGGCATATGACGGTCGTTGATGTAGCGCGCCGCGAGCTCCGCAGCCGCACGCAACGCCTCATCGCTGTATTCGATATGGTGGTGCTGCTCGAAGCGCCCCTTCAGGCCACGGAGGATGCCGACGGTGTCCTCAACGGAAGGCTCGGTAACATCGACCTTCTGGAAGCGCCGCGCGAGGGCGCGGTCCTTCTCGAAGATGCCACGGAACTCTTGGAAGGTTGTGGAGCCGATGCAGCGGATCTCGCCGGAAGAGAGCAGCGGCTTCAGCAGGTTGGACGCGTCCATTACCCCCCCCGAGGCTGCGCCAGCACCGATGATGGTGTGGATCTCGTCGATGAAGAGGATGGCGTGCGGACGCTTGCGCAGCTCGTTCAGCAGCGCCTTGAAGCGCTTCTCGAAGTCACCACGGTATTTGGTACCGGCCAGCAATGCCCCAAGGTCCAGCGAATAGACGACGCTGTCGGCCAGCAGGTCGGGGACCTGATTGTCGACGATGCGCTTGGCAAGGCCCTCGGCGATGGCCGTCTTGCCGACGCCCGCCTCCCCCACCAGCAACGGGTTGTTCTTGCGGCGACGGGCAAGGATCTGCGCCACGCGCTCGACCTCGGCCTCACGCCCGACCAGAGGATCGATGCGCCCCTGGCGCGCCAGCTCGTTCAGATTGCTCGCATAGGCATCCAGCGGATGCCCAGCGGAAGAAGATTCCCCACCTTCGTCATCCTGCATTTCCTGCTCGCTATCATGCTGCTCGCCATGGCCGGGCACCTTGGAGATGCCGTGGGCGATGTAGTTGACGACATCGATACGGGCGACGCTCTGCTGCTTGAGCAGGAATACCGCCTGGCTTTCCTGCTCACTGAAGATGGCCACCAGCACATTGGCACCGGTGACTTCGCGCTTGCCCGAGCTCTGTACGTGGAACACGGCGCGCTGCAACACGCGCTGGAAACCGAGCGTGGGCTGGGTTTCGCGGTCCTCGTCATGCTGAGGGATCAGCGGCGTGGTGGAGTCAATGAATTCCTGCAGGTCATGCCGCAGCTTGTCCAGGTTCGCGCCACAGGCTTTCAGCACTGCAGAAGCGGCATCGTTATCAAGAAGGGCAAGCAACAGATGCTCGACCGTCATGAACTCATGACGCTTGGCGCGGGCCTCCTTGAAGGCAAGATTGAGGGTGACTTCGAGCTCACGGTTTAACATAGCTTCACCTCATACCCAAGCGGTCGGCGTTAACCGTCCTTCTCGATCTCACAGAGTAGCGGATGCTGACTCTCTCTCGCGTATTGATTCACCTGCATAGCCTTGGTTTCAGCAATATCGCGTGTAAACACCCCACAGACCGCCCGCCCCTCGGTGTGAACGGTCAGCATGACCTTGGTCGCCGTTTCGCGGTTGTGATTGAAGAACACCTCAAGAACCTCGACGACGAAATCCATCGGCGTGTAGTCATCGTTAAACATGACCACCTTATACATAGGTGGCGCCTGAAGGATCGGCTTGGCTTCCTGGACGACCAGACCCGTGTCGTCGTCCCCATGATGCCCAGGGCGATCCTGATTGAATGTTAGTCGAATCTGGCTGCTTGCATGCATGCTGGAATAAAGCTTCTTGATAGGCGAAAGGAAGACGCCGTTTGGACTTTGACCCGCTTCTCGGCTGGTCGCTGCATCGCCTTGACTAAAGGCAAAACGGTGTTACAAACAATGGATACCCACCTACGGGTATCAGGGGTTCCGCACCCTCGTCCATTCGGTCGAAACAGGCGCGGGGTCGAAGTGGATGATACTCCAGTGATGGAGTCCTTTGCAGAGGGATATCAGCATGGTTAGCGGTAAGGTCAAGTGGTTCAACAACGCCAAGGGCTATGGATTTATCCTCGCTGACGGCCGAGATGAGGACCTGTTCGCCCATTATTCGGCCATCCAGATGGATGGTTACAAAACCTTGAAAGCTGGCCAACCGGTAAGCTTCGATATCATCCAGGGCCCCAAAGGCCTGCACGCCGTGAACATCAGTACGGTCACGGCAAACTCCGAAGCACCTGCCGCCACTGCCAGCCTCCCCCAGGGCAGCACGGTCGAAGCTTGAGCCCATTCCTTAGGGCATAAAAAAGGCCGGTCATGATGACCGGCCTTTTTGTTTACACCATCAGTCTCACATGTGAGCGATGGTGGCGTCGCCGAAGCCAGAGCAGGAAACCAGCTTGGCACCGTCCATCAGGCGCTCGAAGTCGTAAGTCACGGTCTTCGCAGCGATGGCACCGTTGGTGCCCTTGATGATCAGGTCGGCAGCCTCGGTCCAGCCCATGTGGCGCAGCATCATCTCGGCGGAGAGGATGACCGAGCCCGGGTTGACCTTGTCCTGGCCAGCGTACTTGGGCGCAGTGCCATGGGTCGCTTCGAACATGGCGATGGTGTCGGACAGGTTGGCACCCGGAGCGATACCGATCCCACCCACCTCGGCCGCCAGGGCGTCGGACAGGTAGTCACCGTTCAGGTTCAGGGTGGCGATCACGTCGTACTCGGCCGGACGCAGCAGGATCTGCTGCAGCATGGCGTCGGCGATGGCGTCTTTCACCACGATGTTCTTGCCGGTGTTCGGGTTCTTGAACTGCATCCACGGGCCGCCATCCAGCAGCTCGGCGCCGAACTCTTCACGCGCGACTTCGTAGCCCCACTCTTTGAAGGCACCTTCGGTGAACTTCATGATGTTGCCTTTGTGGACGATGGTCACGGAGCTGCGATCGTTGTCCACGGCGTACTGTAGGGCCTTGCGCACGAGACGCTTGGTGCCTTCCAGGGAAACCGGCTTGATGCCGATACCGCAGTTTTCAGTGAAGCGAATCTTCTTGACGCCCATTTCCTCGGTGAGGAACTTGATGACCTTCTCGGCCTCAGGGGAGCCAGCTTTCCACTCGACGCCTGCGTAGATGTCTTCCGAGTTCTCACGGAAGATCACCATGTCCACGTCACCGGGCTTCTTGACCGGGCTGGGCACGCCTTCGAACCAGCGAACGGGGCGCTGGCAAACATACAGATCCAGCTCCTGGCGCAGGGCCACGTTCAGGGAGCGGATGCCACCACCGACCGGAGTGGTCAGCGGGCCTTTGATGGAAACGACGTAGTCACGCACCGCTTCCAGGGTTTCTTTCGGCAGCCAGGTGTCCTGGTCGTAGACCTGGGTGGCCTTCTCGCCAGCGTAGACTTCCATCCAGGAGATCTTGCGAGTGCCGTTGTAGGCCTTGGCAACGGCGGCATCTACCACCTTGATCATGACTGGGCTGATGTCGACGCCGATGCCATCACCTTCGATGAAGGGGATGATCGGGTTATTCGGGACGTTCAGGGACATATCGGCATTGACGGTGATTTTGTCACCGGTAGCAGGCACCTGGATCTTTTGGTATCCCATGCTGGACTCCGTAGTTCTCGTGGTCTGACAACCATCACGCGGTCGGCGCGACGGATGGATCTTGGGTCTCGGAAAGGCGGGACATTCTTGTAGTTTTTCTACAGAAAGTCACGCACTTTTCCTTGTTCACGCAGAGCGGGCTGGCAGTTAAACCCGCATGAAACCTGTGCTTTAGCCGTGCATGTAGTCAAACTACAACATCGCTACACATGGCCACCTGAGCAAGCGCTATTCATCCTAGCAGCTTGCTTCCGGATTGCCGCTCCTCTCGCCTCCCCCTCCGCGGATGACTAAGATTGGCCGCCCACCGAGGAGGATCCCATGCGCTTCACCCCCCATGTCACAGTCGCCACCCTGGTAGAAGACCAGGGCCGTTTTCTGATGGTCGAGGAGATATCGGATGGCCGGGCGGTATTAAACCAGCCTGCCGGCCACTTGGAAGCCGACGAAAGTCTCATCCAGGCCGCCCTGCGCGAAACCCTCGAGGAAACCGGCTGGGAAGTCGAGTTGACCGCCGTCACCGGCATCTACCTCTATACAGCTCCGAGCAACGGCGTGACCTACCAGCGCGTCTGCTTCGCCGCGCGCCCGCTGCGCCACTGCCCCGAGCGCGAGCTCGACACCGGTATCATCGGTCCGCGCTGGCTGACCCGTGACGAGCTCCTGGCCCACCGCGAACAATGGCGCAGTCCGCTGATCATCCGCTGCATCGACGACTACCTGGCCGGAGAACGCTTCCCACTGAGCCTGATCCGCGACCCGGCGTGATCGCCCGAGCCGACCGCACCTGTTAGAATCCCGTTCTTTTTTGCAGCAGTCCCAGAGTCTTATGTCCGATACAGCCAAAACCCGCGTGATCGTCGGCATGTCCGGCGGCGTGGACTCTTCCGTTTCCGCCCTCCTGCTGATGGAACAGGGTTACCAGGTGGAAGGCCTGTTCATGAAGAACTGGGACGAGGACGACGGCACCGAATACTGCACCGCCAAGGAAGACTTGGCGGACGCCCAGGCCGTGTGCGATCGCATCGGCATCAAGCTGCACACAGCCAACTTCGCCGCCGAGTACTGGGACAACGTGTTCGAGCACTTCCTCGCCGAATACAAGGCGGGCCGCACGCCCAACCCGGACATCCTCTGCAACCGCGAGATCAAGTTCAAAGCCTTCCTCGACTACGCCCTGATGCTCGGTGCCGACCTCATCGCCACCGGCCATTACGTACGTCGCCGCGACATCGACGGCCGCACCGAACTGCTCAAGGGCCTGGACCCGAACAAGGACCAGAGCTATTTCCTCCACGCCGTCGGCGGCAAGGAAATCGCCCGCACCCTGTTCCCCGTCGGCGAACTGGAGAAGCCCGAAGTCCGCGCCATTGCCGAAAAACACGGCCTGGCCACCGCGAAGAAGAAAGACTCCACCGGCATCTGCTTCATCGGTGAGCGCCGCTTCAGCGACTTCCTCAAGCAATACCTGCCAGCCCAGCCCGGCGACATCGAAACCACCGACGGCGAAGTCATCGGCCGCCACCACGGCCTGATGTACCACACCATCGGCCAGCGCCAGGGCCTCGGCATCGGCGGCATGAAGGACGCCAGCGACGAACCCTGGTACGTCCTGGCCAAGGACGTCGCGCGCAACGTACTGGTCGTCGGCCAAGGCAACGAACACCCCTGGCTGTTCTCCCGCGCCCTGCTCGTGTCGGAGATCTTCTGGGTCAATCCGATCGAGCTCGACCAGCCCCGCCCCCTGACCGCCAAGGTCCGCTACCGGCAGAGCGACCAGGCCTGCACCCTGGAGCGCACCGCCAATGGCTATCGTGCGGTCTTCGACGATCCCCAACGGGCTGTAACGCCCGGCCAGTCGGTAGTCTTCTATGACGGCGAAATCTGCCTGGGTGGTGGCGTGATCGAAACGGCCGAAGCCTGGGACGCCGAGGTGCGCCGCCCATGACGCCCCTGCAGGAACAACTGGTAGCACTGGGCGCCGTGTTCGAAGCCGCCGTGCTGGTGGACAAGATCGCCAAGACCGGCCAGGTCAGCGAAGCCCCGCTGGGCTGCATGCTCGGCAGCCTGCTGGTTCGCGACCCGAAGAACACCCTGGAC
The DNA here is from genome assembly GCF_003234055.1 of Pseudomonas sp. 57B-090624. Classification (NCBI taxonomy): domain Bacteria; kingdom Pseudomonadati; phylum Pseudomonadota; class Gammaproteobacteria; order Pseudomonadales; family Pseudomonadaceae; genus Pseudomonas; species Pseudomonas sp. 57B-090624. The sequence goes on along the minus strand of NZ_QKRU01000033.1, from coordinate 39,908 downwards.
GTTTATGGCGGCGACGACATCAACCTGCGCGACGGCTACAAGGCCCTGATCAGCGCCCTGGAACGCGAGCCCAGCAGCCTGCAGCGCGAACCATTGCGCTACGCCCTGTCACTCCTGACCCTGGAGCGCCAGCTGAACAAGCGCGAGGACATGCTGCAACTGATCGGTAGCCGGCTCGACCAGATCCAGCAGCAGACGCAGCACTTCGGCGTCGTCCACGACAACGTCATCGCCTCGTGCGGCAGCCTCTACCAGGACACCCTCAGCACCTTCCGCCAGCGCATCCAGGTCCATGGCGACATGCGCCACCTGCAACAACCCAGCAATGCCGCCAAGATCCGCGCCCTGCTGCTCACCGGCATCCGCTCCGCCCGCCTCTGGCGCCAACTCGGCGGCCATCGCTGGCAGTTGCTGTTCAGTCGCCGCAAGTTGCTGGGCGAGCTCTACCCCATGCTGCGCAACTGAATTCGTGGGCAAGCGCCGAACGGCGCAAGCCCGCTCGCGTTATCGGGGCCGGTTTTCGTGTATGATGTGCGCCCTTTTCGTTGACCGATTGTCCGAGAACGCCCCATGCAGCTCTCCTCGCTCACCGCGGTTTCCCCCGTCGATGGCCGCTACGCCGGCAAAACCAGCGCACTGCGCCCGATCTTCAGTGAATATGGCCTGATCCGCTTCCGCGTACAGGTCGAAGTCCGCTGGCTGCAGCGCCTTGCCGCCCACTCCGGCGTTCCGGAAGTCGCCCCCTTCTCTGCCGAAGCCAATGCTCTGCTGAACGAGCTGGCCGAGAACTTCCAGCTGGAGCACGCCGAGCGCATCAAGGAAATCGAGCGCACCACCAACCACGACGTCAAGGCCGTGGAGTACCTGCTCAAGGAGCAGGCCGCCAAGCTGCCCGAACTGGCTAAGGTCAGCGAGTTCATCCACTTCGCCTGCACCAGCGAGGACATCAACAACCTGTCCCACGCCCTGATGCTGCGCGAAGGCCGCGACGGCGTGCTGCTGCCGCTGATGCGCCAGACCGCCGAGGCCATCCGTGAGCTGGCGATCCGCTTCGCCGACGTGCCGATGCTCTCCCGCACCCACGGCCAGCCCGCCTCCCCCACCACACTGGGCAAGGAACTGGCCAACGTCGTCTACCGCCTGGAGCGCCAGATCGCCCAGGTAGCCGCCGTACCGCTGCTGGGCAAGATCAACGGTGCCGTGGGCAACTACAACGCCCACCTCTCGGCCTACCCGGAAATCGACTGGGAAGCCAACGCCCGCGAATTCATCGAAGGTGACCTGGGCCTGAGCTTCAACCCCTACACCACCCAGATCGAGCCGCACGATTACATCGCCGAGCTGTTCGACGCCATCGCCCGCTTCAACACCATCCTCATCGACTTCGATCGCGACGTCTGGGGCTACATCTCCCTCGGCTACTTCAAGCAGAAGACCGTCGCCGGCGAGATCGGCTCCTCGACCATGCCGCACAAGGTCAACCCGATCGACTTCGAGAACTCCGAAGGCAACCTCGGCATCGCCAACGCACTGTTCCAGCACCTGGCCAGCAAGCTGCCGATCTCCCGCTGGCAGCGCGACCTGACCGACTCCACCGTGCTGCGCAACCTCGGCGTCGGCTTCGCCCACAGCGTCATCGCCTACGAAGCCAGCCTCAAGGGCATCGGCAAGCTGGAACTGAACGAAGCACGCATCGCCGCCGACCTGGACGCCTGCTGGGAAGTCCTCGCCGAACCGATCCAGACCGTGATGCGCCGCTACGCCATCGAAAATCCCTACGAGAAGCTGAAGGAACTGACCCGCGGCAAGGGCATCAGCCCCGAAGCGCTGCAGACTTTCATCGACGGCCTCGACATGCCGGCCGAAGCCAAGGCCGAACTGCGCAAGCTGACCCCCGCCGCCTACATCGGCAACGCGGCAGCCCAGGCCAAGCGTATCTGACGGCTATCGCTCCCTTGCACGCCCGGCTGTGCCGGGCGTTTTTATTTGAAAGGTTCCGCCATGACTTCCGATCTTCCCCTGCAAATCCTCGGCGGCATCTCCGCCCGTGAATTCCTCCGCGACTACTGGCAGAAGAAACCTCTGCTGATCCGCCAGGCCATCCCGGACTACGAGAGCCCCATCTCCCCCGACGAACTGGCCGGCCTGTCCCTGGAAGAGGAAGTCGAATCGCGCCTGGTGATCGAACATGGCGAGCACCCATGGGAACTCCGCCGCGGCCCGTTCTCCGAAGACACCTACCAGGACCTGCCGGAAAAGGACTGGACCCTCCTCGTCCAGTCCGTCGACCAGTTCGTCCCGGAAGTCGCCGAGCTGCTGGAACATTTCCGCTTCCTGCCCAGCTGGCGCATCGACGACATCATGGTCAGCTTCGCCGCGCCGGGCGGTGGTGTCGGTCCGCACTACGACAACTACGACGTGTTCCTGCTCCAGGCCCACGGCCAGCGCCGCTGGAAGATCGGCCAGATGTGCGACGCCGAAAGCCCGCTGCTGCCCCACGCCGACCTGCGCATCCTCGCCGACTTCCAGGGCACCGATGAGTGGGTGCTGGAACCCGGCGACATGCTCTACCTGCCGCCGCGCCTGGCCCACTTCGGCATCGCCGAGGACGACTGCATGACCTACTCGGTCGGCTTCCGCGCCCCTAGCGCCGCTGAAGTGCTGACCCATTTCACCGACTTCCTCGCCCAGTTCATCCCGGACGAAGAACGCTACAGCGACGCCGACATCACGCCGGTCAGCGACCCCTACCAGATCCAGCAGGACTCCCTCGATCGCCTCAAGGCCCTGCTGGCCGAGCACATGAGCGACGAACGCCTACTGCTGACCTGGTTCGGCCAGTTCATGACCGAGCCGCGCTACCCCGAACTGGTCGCCGGCACCGAAGTGGACGAAGACGAGTTCGTCGGCGCCCTGGAAGATGGCGCCGTGCTGATCCGCAACCCCAGCGCCCGCATGGCCTGGTCCGAAGTGGATATCGGCCTGGTGCTCTTCGCCAGCGGCCAGAGCCGCCTGCTGCCCAGCAGCCTGCGCGAGCTGCTGAAACTGGTCTGCGCCAGCGACGCACTGCACATCGACAACCTCGGCCAATGGCTGGCCGACGAGGACGGGCGTAAGCTTCTGTGGGAACTGGTCAAGCAAGGAAGTCTGGAGTTTGCCGATGAGTGAGATACACGTCCGCATCGCCGATTGGCAGAAGGACAATGCCGACCTGCGCCGCATCCGTGAAACCGTGTTCATCGCCGAACAGGCGGTGGCGCCGGAGCAGGAATGGGATGCGGAAGACGTCGACGCAGTCCACTTCCTCGCCCTGGAGCGCGATTACGCCATCGGCACCGCGCGCCTGCTGCCCGACGGACATATCGGCCGCGTCTCGGTACTCAAGGACTGGCGCGGCCTGCGGGTCGGCGATCGCCTGCTGGAAGCGGTGATCGCCGAAGCGGAGCGTCGCGGCCTCAAACAGCAGATGCTCTCCGCCCAGGTGCACGCCACCCCCTTCTATGAGCGCCACGGCTTCCGCGTCGTCAGCGGCGAGTTCCTCGAAGCCGGCATCCCCCACGTGGACATGGTGCGCGACAGCCAGTAGAGGTCGACATGGAACCCAACGCCCCGGAAAACCAAGAGCCCGATGCCGAATTGCCGGCCATCGAATTCCAGTCACCGGGGCGTTTCGAGGTCCACAACCCGGTCCCGGATCTGCGTGAGCCGGCCCCCTGGGAGCCAGCGCCCTACACCCTTGGCGAACACCCCGACCTGCAGCGCTTCGCCAAGCCCGACGATGCACGCCCCCACGCCCTCGCCCTGCTGCAGCAGGCGCAGCGCAACCTGTGTTTCTACACGCCGGACCTCGAAGCCTGGCTCTACCACCACAGCAGCATCCAGGACGCCTGTACCCGCTTTCTCCTGGCCAACCCGCGCAACCGCCTGCGCATCCTGATACGTGACGTCACGCGCCCGGTAAAGGAAGGCCATCGCCTGCTCAACCTGGTGCGACGCCTGTCCAGCAACAGCCAGATCCGCAAGCTCAATCCCGATCACTCCAACGAAGAGTGCGCCTACCTGCTGGTGGATGATCGCGGCCTGCTGCTGCGCCCGGAACTGGATAGCTTCTCCGGCTACGCTCTGTACAACGACCCCGGGCGCTGCCGCCTGCGCCAGGCCCAGTTCGACCAGGCCTGGGAACAGAGCGTCAGCGATCCCGACCTGCGGAGTTTCCTGCTATGACCCCACGCGCGCTCCTCGCCGCCCTGCTCATTGCCCTGAGCCTGCCGCTCCTGGCCGCGACCGAGGTGATCCCGCTCAACTACCGCACCGCAGAGGACGTGATGCCCGTGGTGCAATCGGTGCTCGGCAACGAAGGCCGCGTCAGCGCCTACGGCAACCAGCTGATCGTCAATGCCGAGCCGGCGAAGATCCAGGAGCTGCGCACGGTCCTTGGCCAGCTGGACACCGCGCCCAAGCGCCTGCTGATCTCGGTGGACACCAGCGACAGCAACTACCAGGACGATCGTGGCTACGCGGTCAACGGCTCGGCCAGCGTAGGCGGCGTGGATGTGGAAGCGGGGCGTGGTGAGGTGCGCGGCCGCGACCAGGTACGCATCATCCGCCGCAGCACCGACAGCCGCGGCGGCGGCGTGCAACAGGTTCAGGCCAGCGAGGGCTACCCGGCGCTGATCCAGGTCGGCCAAAGCGTTCCCATCACCACCGCCAGCACCGGCCCCTACGGGCAGGTCTACAGCAACACCGAGTACCGCAACGTGACCCGCGGCTTCTATGTCACCGCCAGCGTCACAGGCGACATCGTCCACGTCAGCATCAGCAGCAACAGCGACCGCCTGAGCCAGTCCCAGCCCGGAGTGATCGACGTGCAGAGCACCGATACCCGTGTCAGCGGTCGCCTCGGCGAGTGGATCACGGTCGGCGGCGTCAATCAGTCCAGCCAGTCCGATGACAGCGGCTTCCTGCAGCGCCGCAGCACCCAGGGCGGCGAAAACATGACCATGCGCCTGAAGGTCGAGAGCCTCGACTGACCCTCCCTTTCCCTGACCAATCGGTCGTTCTTAAGACTTATGTAGTAGTGCGAAAAAATCACTACAAAACGTTTGACGAACACTTGTTTGAAGCGCATCATGGCCCCGCTCCCGCTAACCAGGGGCCCTGCAACGGGCTCCCGGGCCGCGCTCAATACCTTCGAGCCGTCCCGTGTTGTTACAGCCCACAAGGCAGTTCGACGAGGTTGCGACTGGAACGAAGTTGTCCTGAGGGACGGGGAAGCGTTTAACGCAGCAGCCAGATCGACGATCCAACCGAACCTGATCCGCCAAAGGCATCCACGAGCCGTAGGCGAACAGGACGGACAGCGAAGTCATCTGTACCGCTCGTCTCGTCACCCCCTCCTCTCGAGTGTCCTACTCGTACCGGTCACATTCTCGACGTTCTGTGGTGAGCTACCCGTGATGCCTTCAAGGGCTTCACAGGGGGAAGTCGGTGCTCAACCAAACACATTTGAAGGATTGACCATGTCCGCATATCAAAACGACATCAAGGCAGTTGCCGCTCTGAAAGAAGCCGCAGGCAACAGCTGGAGCGCTATCAACCCGGAATCCGTCGCTCGTATGCGCGCCCAGAACCGCTTCAAGACCGGTCTGGACATCGCCAAGTACACCGCGGCCATCATGCGCAAGGACATGGCCGAATACGACGCCGACGCCTCCGTCTACACCCAGTCCCTGGGCTGCTGGCACGGCTTCATCGGTCAGCAGAAGCTGATCTCCATCAAGAAGCACCTGAAGACCACCAACAAGCGCTACCTCTACCTGTCCGGCTGGATGGTCGCGGCCCTGCGTTCCGACTTCGGCCCGCTGCCGGACCAGTCGATGCACGAGAAAACCGCCGTTTCCGGCCTGATCGAAGAGCTGTACACCTTCCTGCGCCAGGCTGACGCCCGCGAACTGGATCTGCTCTTCACCGCCCTGGACGCCGCCCGCGCCGCTGGCGACAAGGTCAAGGCCGATGAGATCCAGGCCCAGATCGACGGCTACGAAACCCACGTCGTTCCGATCATCGCCGACATCGACGCTGGCTTCGGTAACCCGGAAGCCACCTACCTGCTGGCCAAGAAGATGATCGAAGCGGGTGCCTGCTGCATCCAGATCGAGAACCAGGTTTCCGACGAGAAGCAGTGCGGCCACCAGGACGGCAAAGTGACCGTTCCGCACGAAGATTTCCTCGCCAAGATCAACGCAGTTCGCTACGCCTTCCTCGAGCTGGGCGTTGACGACGGCGTGATCGTTGCCCGTACCGACTCCCTGGGTGCCGGCCTGACCAAGCAGATCGCCGTGACCAAGCAGCCGGGCGACCTGGGCGACCAGTACAACTCCTTCCTGGACTGCGAAGAAATCACCCCTGCCGAGCTGAAGAACGGCGACGTGGTGATCAACCGCGAAGGCAAGCTGCTGCGTCCCAAGCGCCTGCCGTCCAACCTGTTCCAGTTCCGTGCCGGCACTGGCGAAGACCGCTGCGTACTGGACTGCATCACCAGCCTGCAGAACGGCGCCGACCTGCTGTGGATCGAAACCGAGAAGCCGCACGTTGGCCAGATCAAGGGCATGGTTGACCGCATTCGTCAGGTCATCCCGAACGCCAAGCTGGTCTACAACAACAGCCCGTCCTTCAACTGGACCCTGAACTTCCGCCAGCAGGTGTTCGATGCGTTCGTCGCCGAAGGCAAGGACGTTTCCGCCTACGACCGCGCCAAGCTGATGAGCGTCGAGTACGACGAAACCGAACTGGCCCAGGTTGCAGACGAGAAGATCCGCACCTTCCAGCGCGACGGTTCGGCTCACGCCGGCATCTTCCACCACCTGATCACCCTGCCGACCTACCACACCGCCGCGCTGTCCACCGACAACCTGGCCAAAGGGTACTTCGCCGACCAGGGCATGCTGGCCTACGTCAAAGGCGTACAGCGTCAGGAACTGCGTCAGGGCATCGCCTGCGTCAAGCACCAGAACATGGCTGGCTCCGACATCGGCGACAACCACAAAGAGTACTTCGCTGGCGAAGCGGCTCTGAAGGCAAGCGGTAAAGACAACACCATGAACCAGTTCCACTAATAGGAACTGTTCACCAGCACGACCCTCGGGTCGGCTGGATGCCTCGAAGCCCTGGCAGCGATGCCGGGGCTTTTTTTATGCACCGCGAAACCTCCCCGGAGGAACGCCTTGCATCCATCGCGCGTCTGAACTTACCTCTGGCCGACAGCCGACGGTTTCAATCCGATGCCCAGATCGCTCATTTCCTGCCTGCTGACCCTGATCCCCTTCCTCGCCCATGCCGGCGACCTGGAGCAACGCTTCACCCCAGGCACGCTCCAGCCCATCCTCGACCACCTTCAGCACAACGAGCATCCGCGTTTCGCCGTGGTCGACTACTCCCAGCGCTCTGACCAGAAGCGCTTCCTTCTATACGACCGCCACACCCACAAGCTGCTTGCGCGCTACCGCGTGGCCCATGGCAAGGGCTCGGATGCCGACCACGACGGCTACGCCGAGCGCTTCTCCAACGAACCTGAAAGCCACGCCTCCGCCCTCGGCGCCTACCGCACCGGCGAGGTCTACCGGAGCGAACAGCCCGGCCATGGCCTGTCGATGCGCCTGGCCGGGCTGGACTCGAGCAATGACAAGGCCATGCAGCGCGCCATCGTCATCCACGCCATGGACTACATGGAGGAGAGGTTCATCCGCCAGCACGGCGTGGCCGGGCGCAGTTTCGGCTGCCTGGTGCTGTCCGACGACGACCGCGACCAGGTGATCGAAGCGCTCCGCGGCGGCGCACTGATCTTCGCCATCCAGCCGACGCCTGCATCATCCGGGACGCCCTGAAGCGTTTTGTGCGGCACAGCACATAAGGCACCACGCCCGTCGCACTGTCACAGTTCCGTCGCCTTCAGGTCGTAGCGTCAAGTCTCCGCCGATTCGCCCGTATGGAGACAGAGCCTTGAACAACGAGAAAGAGAACGCCGTCCTCTTTGGAAATGGCGACGAAGTGCCGAGCAACCAGTCCCGGAACCCCCACATCAGCGAGCTGATCGAAGGCGTGAAACGCCGCGAGGTGCTGGCCGGTGGCGCCGCACTCGGCGCCCTCGCCTTCCTCGGCGTATCCCTGCCCGGCCAGGCCGAGGCCGGCCAGGATGAGGCCCGCAGCCTCGGCTTCCCCTTCAAGCCGCGCCGCCGACTGGCCTTCGAAGGCATCCCGGCCGGCCGCGCCGACACCATCACCGTGCCGCCGGGCTACAAGGCAACGCCCTTCATTCCCTGGGGCACGCCCATCACCGGCCGTTACCCGGCGTTCGCCGAGGACGCCAGCAACAGCGCTCAAGACCAGGCCGAACAGACCGGCATGCACCACGACGGCATGCACTTCTTCCCCATCGACACCCGCCACGGCCTGGGCCTGCGCTCCGACCACGGCCTGCTGGTACTCAACCACGAGTACATCGATGCGCCCTTGCTGCACCCCAATGGCCCGACCGTCGTGAGCGGCAAGCGCACGAGCGCCGAGGAAGTGCGCAAGGAGATCAACGCCCACGGCGTATCGGTGGTGGAGATCCGCCGTGACGTGCGCGGCGAGTGGACGGTGGTGCCGAGCCGCCGCAACCGGCGCATCACCGCCGCCACGCCGATGCAGATCAGCGGCCCGGCACGCGGCAACAAGCTGCTGCAGACCCGCCACAGCCCCAACGGAACCGCCGCACGCGGCACCCAGAACAACTGCTCCAACGGCTTCACGCCCTGGGGCACCTACCTCACCTGCGAGGAGAACTGGGCCGGCTACTTCTCCACCCGCGACGCCGACCTGCCCCGCGAGCTGAAACGCTACGGCCTGCGCAACGGCAGCCGCTTCGGCTGGGAAACCCTCCCCGGCGATGAGTTCGAGCGCTTCGACGCCACCCGCAAGGCCGCCGACGCCAAGGGCGACTACCGCAACGAGCCGAACCAGTTCGGCTGGATCGTCGAGATCGACCCCTTCGAACCCGACTCCGTACCGGTCAAGCGCACCGCCCTGGGCCGCTTCGCCCACGAAGGCCTGATCTTCGCCCCGGTGAAGGCCGGCCGCCCGGTGGTGTGCTATTCCGGCGACGACTCGCAGAACGAGTACATCTACAAATACGTCAGCCGCGACGCCTACCGCCCCGGCCGCAGCAACGGCCGCCTGCTCGACGAAGGCACCCTGTACGTGGCGCGCTTCAACGCCGATGGCAGCGGCCAGTGGCTGGCGCTGGACATCAACGACAAATCCTTCCTCAAGGCCTGCCTCGCCGCAGGCGTGGCCTTCGCCGACCAGGGCGAGGTGCTGATCAACACCCGTCTGGCGGCGGACGTGGTCGGCGCCACCAAGATGGACCGCCCCGAGTGGGGCGCGGTGAACCCCGACAACGGCGAGGTGTACTTCACCCTCACCAACAACACCGCACGCACCACGCCGGATGCGCCCAACCCGCGCCCGGTCAACGCCTACGGCCATATCATCCGCTGGCGCGAACAGAGCCGCGACTATGCAGGCAAGGCCTTCAACTGGAACCTGTTCATGCTTGCCGGCCCGGAAACCGACAGCCGCAGCCCGAGCGGCAAGCCGCTGGATGCCAGCAACATCCTCGCCAGCCCCGACGGCCTGTGGTTCGACGACGACGGCCGCCTGTGGATCCAGACCGACATGAGCGGCAGCCAACTGGCTTCCGGTCCCTTCGGCAACAACCAGATGCTGGTGGCGGACCCGCGCACCGGCGAACTCAAGCGCTTCCTGGTCGGCCCGCTGGGCGCCGAGGTCACCGGCATCGCCGCGACCCCGGACTTCCGCACCCTGTTCGTCAACATCCAGCACCCGGGCGAGGGCTCCACGCCCACCAACCTGACCAGCACCTGGCCGGACGGACCGGGCAAGCGGCCGCGCTCCTCCACGGTGGTCATCACCCGAGAGGACCGCCGCCGCATTCTCTGATCCCCCCAGCCACTGGCCGAAGTGCCAGGCATTTGCGACCGGCCAGCAATGGCCGGTCCTTTTTACCGGTGACAGACTGGCCGCCCATTCACCAAGGGCCCATCCATGCCAGCCAACCGTCTGAGTCGCGCCACCGCCCTGGTAAGCCGACTGCCCGCCACGCTGCACACGCCCCTCCTGAGCCTACTGATAGGCAGCCAGGTCCGCTTCGCCGGCACCGCACGCGTGCGCGTCCATCACCTGAGCCAGCAGCGCGCGGTAATGAGCCTCGCCAATCGCCCCCGCGTGCGCAATCACATCAAGGGCGTGCATGCGGCCGCCATGGCATTGCTGGCAGAGTCCGCCACCGGCTTGCTGGTGGGCATGAACGTGCCGGACGACAAGCTGCCGCTGATAAAGAGCCTGCACGTGGACTACCTCAAGCGCGCCACAGGCGGCCTGAAAGCGGTGGCCGAACTGGACGCCGAGCAGGTCCGCCGCATCCACGAAGAGGACCGGGGCGAAGTCCGTGTCGCAGTGATCATCACCGACGAAACCGGCATCGAGCCCATCCGCTGCGAAATGATCTGGGCCTGGGTCACCCGCAAGCGCGAGCCTTGACTAAGCTGTACGAATGTCCCAACTGGAAGGGCGAGCCCCAATGGCACGAATCCATCTCATCCTGGCAAGCACTGCGATCGCCGCGGTTACCGCCGCCGCCACCCTCTACTGGCGCCTGCCCCCCGAAGCCCAGGTCGCCGCCCAGCGCTCACCACAGGCCACCCAGGCGCCTGCCTCTTCGGCGAGCGACGCGCCGGAGACGACGGGGACGCCGCGCATCGATCCTGCGCGGATGACGGAATACGAGAAGCGCCTGGAGTTTCACTCGGCCTACCGCGACTTCTTCAAGGCCGCGCCCGGCCTCTCGGCCGAAGCGCGCGAGCAACAGGCCGCCCGCCTGGCCGAGGAAGTACAGGCCCACGAGCAGAGCGGCGAGCTGGCAGCAAGCGAATCGCTGATGCTGCAGATCGCCCTCATCCAGGCGACCAGCACGGACGTGGAAGAACAGAAAGCGCGGGCCAATGCCCTGCTGCAACGCTACAAGGCCCGCAGCGATGCGCTGGAGAAGAAGCTGGCGGCGAAGCCCTCGCCCCAGTTCGATCACTACAAGCAGGAAGAAAAGCGCATCGTCGAAGAAGTGCTGGCGATGCAGAACATCCCCGACGGCCTGAGCCGCGACGAGTACCTCAGGCAGCGCCTGCAGCAGGCCCGCGAGCAGGCTTACCACTAAGGCCGCGAGGCGGATCGCCCGCCTCGCGCCCCTCCATCAGAGCAGCTGGTTGAGAATGTAGTAGAGCAGGTTGAAGGGCTTGGCCCGATCGGCCGCATCGCTCGTCTCGGAGGCATCCATAACCGGCCCGCTGCCATCCAGCACATTGGTGACGAAATCATCCAGTTGCAGGTTCTGCTCCTGGATATCGGCATTGGCGAACTCGATGATGCTGGTGCAATGGCTCTCGTTCACCGCGCGGTACTGCGGGAAGTAACCGCCGAAATTGTGCAGGTTGGCCAGGGTATTGCGCAGGCGACCGGTGTCCACGTCCCACTTGGCGTGGATCAACGCCTCCTTGGTGGCCTGGTCCGGTGCGTTGGCGATCTCCGGATAGAAGCGCTCGTAGGAATACGACGAGTAGTTGAGGTCCTTCCAGAAGTGCGTGTGCCCGAGGCGATCACCCGGCAGGTTCGCGGAAAGCGCCGGGTAGATGCTGCCCAGGTCGTTGAGGGTGACGCCCGGCAGGCGGCTCTGCAGCAACTGCAGCGGGCCATTGTCGAGGCCCCAGGCCTGGCGGATGAAAGTCTGCAATGGCAGCGACGGGTAGGCCTGGTTGCTGCCGCCTGCCACCGCGCTGAACACCGGCCCCGAGTCGTCGATCATGAAACCGCGGGTGGGCGCGATGTCCTGGCGGGTCACCGCATGGCTGATCAGGCTCCCCGCCCCGCCGGCGCTGCAGCCGGTGGACAACATCTGCTCCGGGCGCTCCAGGTTGTCCTTGAGCCAGGCCGTCACCGCACGGGTATTGCGCAGCCCGTTGTGGTGCCAGATCAGCTGCGGCTTCTGCCCGGTGGGGTCCTGGTAGACCGCCACCTTGTCGCCGGAATAGATGTCGCCCGTGCAATAGGGCACATAGACCATGTTCCAGTTCTGCGTCTTCACCCGCGTCCAGGGATGCAGCCGCACCACGAAGGGGCTGACCAGGCTGGCGCTGGGGTTCAGCAGCTTCATGTAGTCATCGGGAATCCCGTTGGGGTTGCGCGCACCGCGGATGCCGGTCTGCCCGGTGCAACTGGCGTAGTCCCAGCAGGCGCCGCCGCCTTCCATATAGATGATGGTGTTGCTGGTATTGGGCACCCGATTGACGAAGAACTTGTAGGGCGAGCCGTTACCGCATACCGCACCCGTCTCGGGCGCGAGCTGCACCGTCTGCCAGGCGTAGTAGTTGCCCGCCTTGAAGCCGGAATCGAACCCGGCGGGGTTGGCCAGCAACGGATAGGGCCCGACCCGCTGCTCGGGCAGGACCTTGTTGTCGGCCTTGGGCGGCGAGGTGAGGTTGATCAAGGTCCGCCAGAACCCGTAATCGCCGAGCTCGGCGTGGGCAGGCAAGGACGGCAGGAAGAACAGCAGGAGCACGAAGCAATGACGCAGCGACTTGGCAACGCCCATGGCGATTCCCTCTTTTTTCTTGTTTTTCAAGTGGACCAGCGCGCCCAGGCAGGCGAATCCGTGGTCCAGCCGACCCACTGAGTACGACAGGGAAACAGGGGGAACGCGCCGTATCCACGACGCACCTAGCACGCTAGTACAAGGTCGTCAGAGCAACAACGATAGCCCCATAAGAATTAGGCATAGAGGAAAGAAGTTGTGAGTAACAGCGGCTATTAAGTGCGCATGTTTTAACCACTTTCGTAGGACTCGCTCTGTAGTGGTTATATATTCTCCAGTCAAATGATAATGACTATCATTAACCAGCCTGTATCTGTGCCCTGCGGCATAGCGCCGCAATCCGACCAAAGCCTGACAAAAAACCGGAACCCCCGCCGCCCTAGGCTTTCAGAGCTGTACAAGGTGTTTAAACTGGCTTTCGGGTTAATTTTTTAGTCTGAAAAATTTACTTGTACGCCCATACGGGCATAAAATTGTCCGAATAGATTGCCGGGCACTCTTGTGCGGGCAAGGATCATTTTAATAACGAGTGAACGCCGTTCCTTGTTGAAGGAGTTCAGGCATGTCGGAAGCCACTGCCATTCTTTCCCATAACTGGGGTTTCGCTGTTTTCCTGCTGGGCGTCATCGGCCTCTGCGCCTTCATGCTCGGCGTATCGAGCCTGCTCGGCAGCCGCGCCCACGGTCGCGCCAAGAACGAACCCTTCGAATCTGGGATGCTCCCCACCGGCAGTGCCCGCCTGCGCCTCTCCGCAAAATTCTATCTGGTCGCGATGCTCTTCGTGATCTTCGACGTCGAAGCCCTCTTTCTCTTCGCCTGGGCCGTATCCGTTCGCGAAAGCGGGTGGGCGGGCCTCATCGAAGCTACCATTTTCATAGCAATTCTGTTGGCAGGTCTTGCCTATCTCTGGCGCATCGGAGCCCTCGACTGGGCCCCCGAAGGTCGTCGCAATCGGCAGGCGAAGCTAAAACAATGAGGCTTTGGCGATGCAATACAAACTTACTCGGATCGATCCGACTGCTCCCAACGAGCAGTACCCGATCGGTGAGCGGGAGATCGTTTCCGACCCCCTGCTAGAAGATCAGGTCCACAAGAACATCTTCATGGGCAAGCTGGAAGATGTTCTCAACGGTGCAGTCAACTGGGGTCGCAAGAACTCCCTGTGGCCGTACAACTTCGGTTTGTCCTGCTGCTACGTGGAGATGACCACCGCCTTCACGGCGCCGCATGACATCGCCCGCTTCGGTGCAGAAGTCATTCGTGCATCACCCCGCCAGGCCGACTTCATGGTCATCGCCGGCACCTGCTTCATCAAGATGGCGCCCATCATCCAGCGCCTCTACGAGCAGATGCTGGAGCCCAAGTGGGTGATCTCGATGGGCTCGTGTGCCAATTCCGGCGGCATGTACGACATCTACTCGGTGGTCCAGGGCGTGGACAAGTTCCTCCCCGTGGACGTGTACATCCCTGGCTGCCCTCCTCGTCCGGAGGCATTCCTGCAAGGCCTGATGCTGCTGCAGGAGTCCATCGGCCAGGAGCGCCGCCCGCTTTCCTGGGTCGTCGGCGACCAAGGCATCTACCGTGCCGAAATGCCGTCGCAGAAGGAACAGCGCCGCGAACAGCGTATCCAGGTCACCAACCTGCGCAGCCCCGACGAAGTCTGATCCGGTCTCTTCCACAAGAAGAGGCCCGGCTCACTCTGTACGTTGACCGAAAGCGACCGAGACCATGACTGCAGACACCGTTCTGTCTATTCCGCCTTACAAGGCTGACGACCAAGATGTCGTTGTTGAACTGAATTCCCGCTTTGGCGCCGAGAGCTTCACCCTCCAGGCCACCCGCACCGGCATGCCGGTTATCTGGGTGGCTCGCGAGAAGCTCGTCGAGGTGCTGACCTTCCTGCGCAATTCGCCGCGTCCCTTCGTCATGCTGTACGACCTGCACGGCGTCGACGAGCGCCTGCGTACGCAGCGCCGCGGCCTGCCGGGCGCCGACTTCACCGTGTTCTACCACCTGATCTCCATGGAGCGTAACAGCGACGTGATGATCAAGGTGTCGCTCCAGGAAGGCGATCTCAACCTGCCCAGCGTCACCGGTATCTGGCCCAACGCCAACTGGTACGAGCGTGAAGTCTGGGACCTGTACGGCGTGCACTTCACCGGCCACCCGCACCTCTCGCGGATCATGATGCCGCCCACCTGGGAAGGCCACCCGCTGCGCAAGGACTACCCGGCGCGCGCCACCGAGTTCGATCCCTACAGCCTCACCCTGGCCAAGCAGCAACTCGAGGAAGAAGCCGCCCGCTTCAACCCCGAGGACTGGGGCATGAAGCGCCAGGGCGAGAACGAGGACTACATGTTCCTCAACCTCGGCCCCAACCACCCCTCTGCCCACGGCGCCTTCCGCATCGTGCTGCAGCTCGACGGCGAAGAGATCGTCGACTGCGTCCCGGACATCGGCTACCACCACCGGGGAGCCGAGAAGATGGCCGAGCGCCAGTCCTGGCACAGCTTCATCCCCTACACCGACCGCATCGACTACCTCGGCGGGGTGATGAACAACCTGCCCTACGTGCTCGCGGTGGAGAAGCTCGCCGGCATCAAGGTGCCGCAGAAGGTCGACACCATCCGCGTGATGCTGGCTGAATTCTTCCGCATCACCAGCCACCTGCTGTTCCTGGGTACCTACATCCAGGACGTCGGCGCCATGACCCCGGTGTTCTTCACCTTCACCGACCGCCAGCGCGCCTACAAGGTCATCGAGGCCATCACCGGCTTCCGCCTGCACCCGGCCTGGTACCGCATCGGCGGGGTTGCCCACGACCTGCCGCGCGGCTGGGACGGCCTGGTCAAGGAGTTCGTCGAATGGCTGCCCAAGCGCCTGGACGAGTACACCAAGGCGGCGCTGAAGAACAGCATCCTCAAGGGCCGCACCATCGGCGTCGCCCAGTACAACACCAAGGAAGCCCTGGAATGGGGGGTCACCGGTGCCGGCCTGCGCTCCACCGGCCTGGACTTCGACCTGCGCAAGGCCCGCCCCTACTCCGGCTACGAGAACTTCGAGTTCGAAGTGCCGCTGGCCCACAACGGCGACGCCTATGACCGCTGCATGGTCCGCGTCGAAGAGATGCGCCAGAGCATCCGCATCATCGACCAGTGCCTGAAGAACATGCCGGAAGGCCCCTACAAGGCCGACCACCCGCTGACCACGCCGCCGCCGAAAGAGCGCACGCTGCAGCACATCGAAACCCTGATCACCCACTTCCTGCAGGTTTCCTGGGGCCCGGTCATGCCGGCCAACGAAGCCTTCCAGATGATCGAGGCGACCAAGGGCATCAACAGCTACTACCTGACGAGCGATGGCAGCACCATGAGCTACCGCACCCGGATCCGGACGCCCAGCTTCCCCCACCTGCAGCAGATCCCCTCGGTGATCCGCGGCAGCATGGTGGCCGACCTGATCGCCTACCTGGGCAGTATCGACTTCGTTATGGCTGACGTGGACCGCTGACATGAGCATTATCCAGACCGACCGTTTCACCCTCAGCGAAACCGAGCGCTCGGCCATCGAGCACGAGATGCATCACTACGAGGACCCGCGCGCGGCGTCCATCGAAGCCCTGAAGATCGTCCAGAAGGAGCGCGGCTGGGTGCCTGACGGCGCCGCCGATGCCATCGGCGAGATCCTCGGCATCCCCGCCAGCGACGTCGAGGGCGTGGCCACCTTCTATAGTCAGATCTTCCGCCAGCCGGTGGGCCGCCACATCATCCGCGTTTGCGACAGCATGACCTGCTACGTCGGCGGCCATGAGTCGGTACTCGGCAGCATCCAGCAGAACCTCGGCATCGGCCTCGGCCAGACCACCGCCGACAATCGCTTCACCCTGTTGCCGGTGTGCTGCCTGGGCAATTGCGACAAGGCCCCGGCCCTGATGATCGACGACGACACCTTCGGCAACGTCAGCGCCGACGGCGTCGCGCAACTGCTGGAGGCCTATCAATGAAGACCCTCACCTCCGTCGGCCCAGCCAACCGCATCCAGCGCAGCGCCGAGACGCACCCGCTGACCTGGCGCCTGCGTGACGACGCTCAGCCCGTCTGGCTCGAGGAATACCAGCAGAAGAACGGCTACGCAGCCGCACGCAAGGCCCTGGGCGAGATGGCCCAGGCCGACATCGTGCAGACCGTCAAGGACTCCGGCCTCAAGGGCCGCGGCGGCGCGGGCTTCCCCACCGGCGTCAAGTGGGGCCTGATGCCAGCCGACGAATCCATGAACATCCGCTACCTGCTGTGCAACGCGGATGAAATGGAGCCCAACACCTGGAAGGACCGCATGCTGATGGAACAGCTGCCCCACCTGCTGGTGGAAGGCATGCTGATCAGCGCCCGCGCGCTCAAGGCCTATCGCGGCTACATCTTCCTGCGTGGCGAATACGTCGACGCAGCGCGCAACCTCAACCGCGCCATCGACGAAGCCAAGGCCGCCGGCCTGCTGGGCAAGAACATCCTCGGGTCGGGCTTCGATTTCGAGCTGTTCGTCCACACCGGTGCCGGCCGCTACATCTGCGGCGAGGAAACCGCCCTGATCAACTCGCTGGAAGGCCGCCGCGCCAACCCGCGCTCCAAGCCGCCCTTCCCCGCCGCCGTCGGCGTCTGGGGCAAGCCCACCTGCGTCAACAACGTCGAGACCCTGTGCAACGTGCCGGCGATCGTCGCCAACGGCGTGGACTGGTACAAGGGCCTCGCCCGTCCGGGCAGCGAAGACATGGGCACCAAGCTCATGGGCTTCTCCGGCAAGGTGAAGAACCCCGGCCTGTGGGAACTGCCCTTCGGCGTCCCCGCCCGTGAACTCTTCGAGGACTACGCCGGCGGCATGCGCGATGGCTTCAAGCTGAAAGCCTGGCAGCCCGGCGGCGCCGGCACCGGCTTCCTGCTCCCCGAACACCTGGATGCCCCCATGTACGCCGCCGGCATCGCCAAGGTCGGCACCCGCATGGGCACCGGCCTGGCGCTCGCCGTGGACGACAGCATCAACATGGTCTCCCTGCTGCGCAACATGGAAGAGTTCTTCGCCCGCGAGTCCTGCGGCTGGTGCACGCCGTGCCGTGACGGCCTGCCCTGGAGCGTCAAGGTCCTGCGCGCCCTCGAGCGCGGCGAAGGCCAGCGAGGCGACCTGGAGACCCTCGAAGGGCTGGTCAACTTCCTCGGCCCAGGCAAGACCTTCTGTGCCCACGCACCGGGCGCCGTCGAGCCACTGGGTAGCGCGATGAAGTATTTCCGTCCGGAGTTCGAAGCGGGCATCGCCGAGAACGCACCGGTGATCCGACCCGAACCGGTCGGCGCATAAGAGCCAGTTCCGCCGGTTGGCGGCCGCCGCGCGCGGCCCCGACCGCAACCTGATTCCATTAGCCAAGCCCGGTCAAACGGGCAGATGAAGACTGAACCATGGCCACTATCCACGTAGACGGCAAGACGCTCGAAGTCGATGGTGCAGACAACCTCCTGCAGGCCTGTCTGTCCCTCGGACTCGACATCCCCTACTTCTGCTGGCACCCGGCGCTCGGCAGCGTCGGCGCCTGCCGCCAGTGCGCGGTCAAGCAGTACACCGACGAAAACGACAAGCGCGGCCGCCTGGTCATGTCCTGCATGACCCCCGCCACCGACAACACCTGGATCTCCATCGAGGACGAAGAGGCGAAGCAGTTCCGCGCCAGCGTCGTCGAATGGCTGATGACCAACCACCCGCACGACTGCCCCGTGTGCGAGGAAGGCGGCCATTGCCACCTGCAGGACATGACGGTGATGACCGGCCACAACGAGCGCCGGTACCGCTTCACCAAGCGCACCCACCAGAACCAGCAGCTCGGCCCGTTCATCTCCCACGAGATGAACCGCTGCATCGCCTGCTACCGCTGCGTGCGCTACTACAAGGACTACGCCGGCGGCACCGACCTCGGCGTCTACGGCGCCCACGACAACGTCTACTTCGGGCGGGTCGAGGACGGCACCCTCGAGAGCGAGTTCTCCGGCAACCTGGTCGAGGTCTGCCCGACCGGCGTGTTCACCGACAAGACCCACTCCGAGCGCTACAACCGCAAGTGGGACATGCAATTCGCCCCGAGCATCTGCCACGGCTGCTCCAGCGGCTGCAACATCAGCCCCGGCGAACGCTACGGCGAGATCCGCCGCATCGAGAACCGCTTCAACGGCTCGGTGAACCAGTACTTCCTTTGCGACCGCGGCCGCTTCGGCTATGGCTACGTCAACCGCGAGGATCGCCCGCGCCAGCCGTCGTTCGGCACCCAGAAACTGGGCCTCGACGCCGCCCTGGACAAGGCCGCCGAGCTGCTCAAGGGCAAGCGCGTGATCGGCATCGGCTCACCCCGCGCCAGCCTGGAGTCCAACTTCGCCCTGCGTGAACTGGTGGGCGAAGCCAACTACTACTCCGGCATCGCCGCGGGTGAGCTGGAAAACATCCGCCTGATCCGCGACATCCTGCAGAACGGCCCGCTGCCGGTGCCCACCCTGCGTGACATCGAAAGCCACGACGCCGTGTTCGTGCTCGGTGAAGACCTGACCCAGACCGCCGCGCGCGTCGCCCTGGCCCTGCGCCAGTCGGTCAAGGGCAAGGCCACCGAGATCGCCGCCTCGATGAAGATCCAGGACTGGCACATGGCGGCCGTGCAGAACGTCGCCCAGGACGCGCTGAACCCGCTGTTCATCGCCAGTGTCGCCGAAACCCGCCTCGACGACGTGGCCACCCAGTGTGTACACGCCGCCCCGGCCGACCTCGCCCGCATCGGCTTCGCCGTGGCCCATGCCATCGACCCGAGCGCCCCGGCCGTGGACGGCCTGGACAGCGAGGCCGCCGAGCTGGTCAAGGCCATCGCCGACGCCCTGATCCAAGCCAAGCGTCCGCTGATCGTCTCCGGCTCCTCCCTGGGCGAGAAGGCCCTGATCGAAGCCGCCGCCAACATCGCCAGCGCCCTGAAGAACCGTGAGAAGAACGGTTCCATCAGCCTGGTGGTGCCGGAAGCCAACAGCATGGGCCTCGCCCTGTTTGGCGGCGAATCCCTGGACGCCGCCCTGCAAGCCCTGACCGCCGGCCAGGCCGACGCCGTGGTGGTACTGGAGAACGACCTGTACCGCCGCGCCGAAGCCGCCAAGGTCGACGCCGCGCTGGCCGCCGCCAAGGTGGTGATCGTCGCCGATCACCAGCAGACCGCGACCGTCGAGCGCGCCCATCTGGTACTGCCGGTCGCCAGCTTCGCCGAAGGCGACGGCACCCTGGTCAGCCAGGAAGGCCGCGCCCAGCGCTTCTTCCAGGTCTACGACCCGACCTACTACGACGCCAACATCCTCGTTCGCGAGGGCTGGCGCTGGCTGCACGCCCTGCACAGCACCCTGGAAGGCAAGTCCGTCGACTGGACCCAGCTCGACCAGGTCACCGCCGCCGTCGCCGACAGCAGCAGCCTGCTGGCGTCGATCCGCGACGCCGCGCCCAGTGCCTCGTTCCGCATCAAGGGCCTGAAGCTGGCCCGCGAACCGCACCGCTACAGCGGTCGTACCGCCATGCGCGCCAACATCAGCGTGCACGAGCCGCGCCAGCCGCAGGACAAGGACTCGCCCTTCGCCTTCTCCATGGAAGGCTATGCCGGCAGCGCCGAACCCCGCCAGCAGATCCCCTTCGCCTGGTCCCCGGGCTGGAACTCGCCCCAGGCCTGGAACAAGTTCCAGGACGAAGTCGGTGGCCACCTGCGCGCCGGTGACCCGGGTGTGCGCCTGATCGAGGCCAAGGGCGCCGCCCTGCCCTGGTTCGCCGCCGTCGCTCCGTTCAACCCCGCGCAAGGCACCTGGCAGGTCGTCCCCTTCCATCACCTGTTCGGCAGCGAGGAGAACTCCTCCCGCGCCGCGCCGATCCAGGAACGCATGCCCGAGGCCTATGTCGCCCTGGCCAAGTCCGAGGCGGACCGCCTGGGCGTGAACGACGGCGCCATGCTGTCGCTGCGCGTCAAGGGCCAGGCCCTGCGCCTGCCGCTGCAGGTCCGCGAGGAGCTGGCCGCCGGCCTCGTCGGCCTGCCTGCCGGCCTGCCGGGCATCCCGGGTGCCATCGCCGGTGCCACCGTGACCCTGCTGCAGGAGGCCGCGCAATGAGCTGGCTCACTCCCGAGGTGATCGACGTCATCATCGCGGTGGTCAAGGCCATCGTCATCCTGCTTGCCGTGGTCGTCTGCGGCGCCCTGCTCAGCTTCGTCGAACGACGCCTGCTGGGCTGGTGGCAGGATCGCTACGGCCCCAACCGCGTCGGCCCGTTCGGCATGTTCCAGATCGCCGCCGACATGCTGAAGATGTTCTTCAAGGAAGACTGGACGCCGCCGTTCGCCGACAAGGTGATCTTCACCCTGGCGCCGGTGATCGCCATGAGCGCCCTGCTCATCGCCTTCGCCGTGGTCCCGATCACCCCCACCTGGGGCGTCGCGGACCTGAACATCGGCATCCTGTTCTTCTTCGCCATGGCCGGCATCACCGTGTACGCGGTGCTCTTCGCCGGCTGGTCGAGCAACAACAAGTTCGCCCTGCTCGGCAGCCTGCGCGCCTCGGCCCAGACCGTTTCCTACGAGGTGTTCCTGGCCCTGTCGCTGATGGGCGTGGTCGCCCAGGTCGGCTCGTTCAACCTGCGCGACATCGTCGAATACCAGGCCCAGCACCTGTGGTTCATCATTCCGCAGTTCTTCGGCTTCTGTACCTTCTTCATCGCCGGCGTCGCCGTGACCCACCGTCACCCGTTCGACCAGCCGGAAGCGGAACAGGAACTGGCCGACGGCTACCACATCGAATACGCCGGCATGAAATGGGGCATGTTCTTCGTCGGCGAGTACATCGGCATCGTGCTGGTGTCCGCGCTGCTGGTGACCCTGTTCTTCGGCGGCTGGCACGGTCCCTTCGGCATCCTGCCGCAGATCCCGTTCATCTGGTTCGCCCTGAAGACCGCCTTCTTCATCATGCTGTTCATCCTGCTCCGCGCGTCGATCCCGCGTCCGCGCTATGACCAGGTGATGGCCTTCAGCTGGAAGTTCTGCCTCCCGCTGACCCTGATCAACCTGCTGGTGACCGGCGCCGTCGTGCTGGCCACGGCCCAGTAAGGAGAAAGACCATGATCAAGTACATCTATGACGTGGTGGTCGGCACCTTCACCCAGCTGCGCAGCCTGGTGATGGTGTTCTCCCACGGCTTCCGCAAGCGTGACACCCTGCAATACCCCGAAGAGCCCGTGTACCTGCCGCCGCGCTACCGTGGCCGCATCGTGCTGACCCGCGACCCCGACGGCGAGGAGCGCTGCGTGGCCTGCAACCTGTGCGCCGTGGCCTGCCCGGTCGGCTGCATCTCGCTGCAGAAGGCCGAGACCGAGGACGGTCGCTGGTACCCCGAGTTCTTCCGCATCAACTTCTCCCGCTGCATCTTCTGCGGCCTGTGCGAGGAAGCCTGCCCCACCACCGCGATCCAGCTGACCCCGGATTTCGAGATGGGCGAGTACAAGCGCCAGGACCTGGTCTACGAGAAGGAAGACCTGCTGATCTCGGGCCCCGGCAAGAATCCGGACTACAACTTCTATCGCGTGGCCGGCATGGCCATTGCCGGCAAGCCGAAAGGCGCCGCGCAGAACGAAGCCGAGCCGATCAACGTGAAGAGCCTGCTGCCCTAAGGAGACGTGCGTGGAATTCGCTTTCTATTTCGCTGCAGGCGTCGCGGTCGTGTCCACCCTGCGAGTGGTCACCAACACCAACCCGGTGCATGCGCTGCTCTACCTCATCATTTCCCTGCTGGCCGTCTCGATGTGCTTCTTCGCCCTCGGCGCCCCCTTCGCCGGCGCCCTGGAGATCATCGTCTACGCCGGCGCCATCATGGTGTTGTTCGTCTTCGTGGTGATGATGCTCAACCTCGGCCCGGCCATCGTCGAGCAGGAACGCAAGTGGCTCAAGCCCGGCATCTGGGTCGGCCCTTCGGCGCTGTCCCTGGCCCTGCTGGCCGAACTGCTCTACGTGCTGTTCAGCCAGAGCAGCGGCGCCACCATCGGCCAGACCACGGTAGACGCCAAGGCAGTGGGCATCAGCCTCTTCGGGCCCTACCTGCTGGCCGTCGAACTCGCCTCCATGCTGCTTCTGGCAGCCCTAGTCGCGGCCTACCACCTCGGCCGCCACGAAGCGAAGGAGTAACGCCATGCTGCAAGCAATCCCCCTGGAACATGGCCTTGCCGTCGCCGGCATGCTGTTCGGCCTCGGGCTGGTCGGCCTGATGGTGCGCCGCAACATCCTCTTCGTACTGATGAGCCTGGAAGTGATGATGAACGCCGCCGCCCTGGCCTTCGTCGTCGCCGGTGCCCGCTGGGCGCAGGCCGACGGCCAGATCATGTTCATTCTGGTGATCACCCTCGCAGCCGCCGAGGCCAGCATCGGCCTGGCGATCCTGTTGCAGCTGTATCGCCGCTTCCACACCCTCGATATCGACGCTGCCAGCGAGATGCGCGGATGAACCTTCTATTCCTGACCTTCCTCTTCCCGCTGCTCGGCTGGCTGATCCTGTCGTTCTCCCGCGGGCGCTTCTCCGAAAACACCTCCGCCGTCATCGGCGTGGGCTCCGTAGGCCTCTCCGCACTGACCGCGGCCTGGATCATCTTCCAGTTCAACGTCGCCCCGCCGGAAGGCGGCGTCTACACCCAGGTGCTCTGGCAGTGGATGAACGTCGACGGCTTCGCCCCGAGCTTCACCCTGTACCTGGACGGCCTGTCGCTGACCATGCTGGGCGTGGTCACCGGCGTCGGCTTCCTGATCCACCTGTTCGCCTCCTGGTACATGCGCGGTGAAGAAGGCTATTCGCGCTTCTTCTCCTACACCAACCTGTTCATCACCAGCATGCTGTTCCTGGTGCTCGGCGATAACCTGCTGTTCCTGTACTTCGGCTGGGAAGGCGTGGGCCTGTGCTCCTACCTGCTGATCGGCTTCTATTACAGCAACCCGAACAACGGCAACGCCGCGCTCAAGGCCTTCATCGTCACCCGCATCGGCGACGTGTTCATGGCCATCGGCCTGTTCCTGCTGTTCATGCACCTGGGCACCCTGAACATCCAGGAGCTGATGGTGCTGGCCCCGCAGAAATACGTCGCCGGCGACGCCTGGCTGTGGATCGCCACCCTGATGCTGCTCGGCGGCGCCGTGGGCAAGTCCGCCCAGCTGCCGCTGCAGACCTGGCTGGCCGACGCCATGGCGGGCCCGACCCCGGTTTCCGCACTGATCCACGCGGCCACCATGGTCACCGCGGGCGTCTACCTGATCGCCCGTACCCACGGCCTGTTCCTGCTGACCCCCGAGATCCTCGAACTGGTCGGCATCGTCGGTGGCGTCACCCTGGTACTGGCCGGCTTCGCCGCGCTGGTGCAGACCGACATCAAGCGCATCCTCGCCTACTCCACCATGAGCCAGATCGGCTACATGTTCCTCGCCCTGGGCGTTGGCGCATGGGACGCGGCGATCTTCCACCTGATGACCCACGCCTTCTTCAAGGCCCTGCTGTTCCTCGCCTCCGGTGCGGTGATCAACGCCTGCCACCACGAGCAGAACATCTTCAAGATGGGCGGCCTGTGGAAGAAGCTGCCGCTGGCCTACGCCAGCTTCATCGTCGGCGGCGCGGCCCTGGCGGCCCTGCCCCTGGTCACCGCCGGCTTCTATTCCAAGGACGAGATCCTCTGGGAAGCCTTCGCCAGCGGCCACCAGTGGCTGCTCTACGCAGGCCTGGCCGGTGCCTTCCTGACCTCGATCTACACCTTCCGCCTGATCTTCATCGCCTTCCATGGCGAGGCCAAGACCGAGGCCCATGCCGGCCATGGCGTGGCCCACTGGCTGCCGCTGTCGGTGCTGATCGTGCTGTCCACCTTTGTCGGCGCGCTGATCACCCCGCCGCTGCACGGTGTGCTGCCGCAGAGCGTCGGCCATGCCGGCGGCGAAGCGCAGCACAGCCTGGAGATCGCCTCGGGCGCCATCGCCCTGGCGGGCATCCTCCTAGCCGCCCTGCTCTTCCTCGGCAAGCGTCGCTTCATCAGCGCCGTCGCCCAGAGCGCACCGGGCCGCTTCCTCGGTGCCTGGTGGTACGCCGCCTGGGGCTTCGACTGGGTCTACGACAAGCTGTTCGTCAAACCGTACCTGCTGATCACCCGCCTGCTCGGTCATGACCCGATCGACTCCGGCATCGGCCTGATCCCACGCATCGTGCGGGGCGGTAACGGCCTGCTGAGCAGCAGCCAGACCGGCCAGCTGCGCTGGTACGCAGTATCCCTGGTCGGCGGAGCCGTGCTCGTGCTCGGCGCCGTGTTGCTGACTTGAATCTTCTTAAGGAAACCAGCCCGTCATGATTCTGCCCTGGCTAATCCTGATCCCCTTCATCGGCGGCCTGCTGTGCTGGCAAGGTGAGCGCTTCGGCAACACCCTGCCGCGCTGGATCGCGCTGCTGACCATGTCCCTGCTGTTCGGCCTCGGCCTCTGGCTGTGGGCCACCGGCGACTTCACCCTGGCGCCCTCCCCCGAGGCCGGCCCGGTGTGGGCGCACGAGTTCAAGGTCCAGTGGATCGAGCGTTTCGGCATCACCATCCACCTCGCGATGGATGGCCTGTCGGTCCTGATGGTCACCCTCACCGGCCTGCTGGGCGTGCTGTCCGTGCTCTGCTCCTGGAACGAGATCCAGAACCGCGTCGGCTTCTTCCACCTGAACCTGATGTGGATCCTCGGCGGCGTCGTCGGCGTGTTCCTCGCCGTCGACCTGTTCCTGTTCTTCTTCTTCTGGGAAATGATGCTGGTGCCGATGTACTTCCTCATCGCGCTCTGGGGTCACAGCGGCAGCAAGGGCAAGACCCGCATCACCGCCGCCACCAAGTTCTTCATCTTCACCCAGGCCAGCGGCCTGGTGATGCTGGTGGCCATCCTCAGCCTGGTGTTGATCAACTACAACAACACCGGCGTGATGACCTTCAACTACGCAGACCTGCTCAAGGTCCAGCTCACCCCGACCGCCGAATACCTGCTGATGCTCGGTTTCTTCATCGCCTTCGCGGTGAAATTCCCGGTGGTGCCGTTCCACTCCTGGCTGCCGGACGCCCACGCCCAGGCACCGACCGCCGGTTCCGTGGACCTGGCCGGCATCCTGCTGAAGACCGCCGCCTACGGCCTGATGCGCTTCGCCCTGCCGCTGTTCCCCCATGCATCGGCCGAGTTCGCGCCCATCGCCCACTGGCTCGGCGTGTTAGCCATCATCTACGGCGCCCTGCTCTCCTTCGCGCAGACCGACATCAAGCGCCTGGTGGCCTTCTCCAGCGTCTCCCACATGGGCTTCGTGCTGATCGCCATCTACTCCGGCAGCCAGATCGCCCTGCAGGGCGCGGTGGTGCAGATGATGGCCCACGGCCTTTCCGCCGCGGCGCTGTTCATCCTCTGCGGCCAGCTCTACGAGCGCCTGCACACCCGTGACATGCGCGAGATGGGCGGCATCTGGGGCCGCATGCCCTACCTGCCGGCCATCAGCCTGTTCTTCGCCGCAGCGGCCCTCGGCCTGCCCGGCACCGGCAACTTCGTCGGCGAGTTCCTGATCCTGGTCGGCTCCTTCCAGAAGGCCGCCTGGGTCACCGTCATCGCCGCCACCGGCCTGGTGTTCGGCTCGGTCTACTCGCTGATCATGATTCACCGCGCCTACTTCGGCCCGGCCAAGTCCGACACCCCGCTGCTGGGCCTCAAGCCCCGCGAGCTGACCATGGTGCTCGGCCTCGCCGTCCTGCTGATCCTCCTGGGCGTTTACCCGCAACCGGTGCTGGACACCTCCGCCGCTAGCATGCACGGCGTGCATCAGTGGCTGGATGCAGCCTTCACCCAACTCGCCTCGGCCCGGTAGCTGTTATGGAACATCACGCTGTGGAATTCACGACTCAACACCTGATCGCCCTGCTGCCGCTGCTCGTCGCCTGTGCCACGGTCGTCGTAGTGATGCTGGCGATCGCCTGGAAGCGCAACCACACCCTGACCTTCGGGCTCTCGGTGATCGGCCTCAACCTGGCACTGCTGGCGATCATCCCGGCCCTGGGCGTCACGCCCATCGAGGTCACCCCGCTCCTGAAGATCGACACCTTCGGCTGCTACTACATGGGCCTGGTGCTGGCCTCGACCCTCGCCTGCGTCACCCTGATCCACGCCTACCTGGGCGGCAACACCGGCCAGGGCTACCCGGGCAACCGCGAGGAGATGTACCTGCTGATCCTGCTGTCGGCCTGCGGCGGCCTGGTGCTGGTCACCGCGCAGCACATGGCCGGCCTGTTCATCGGCCTGGAGCTGCTCTCGGTGCCGGTCTACGGCATGGTCGCCTACGCCTTCTTCAACAAGCGTTCGCTGGAAGCCGGCATCAAGTACATGGTGCTCTCGGCCGCCGGTTCCGCCTTCCTGCTGTTCGGCATGGCGCTGCTCTACGCCGACGCCGGCACCCTGAGCTTCACCGGCATCGGCGCGAAGTTCTCCGCCGAAGGCGCGCAGAACATGCTGGTCCACCTGGGCATCGGCATGATGCTGATCGGCCTGGCGTTCAAGCTGTCCCTGGTGCCCTTCCACCTCTGGACCCCGGACGTGTACGAAGGCGCCCCGGCACCGGTCTCGGCCTTCCTGGCCACCGCCAGCAAGGTCGCCGTGTTCGCCGTGCTGCTGCGCCTGTACCAGATCTCCCCGGCCACCGCCGGCGGCTGGCTGAACGACCTGCTGGGCGCCATCGCCATCGCTTCGATCCTGTTCGGCAACCTGCTCGCGCTGGTGCAGAACAACATCAAGCGCCTGCTGGGCTACTCCTCCATCGCCCACTTCGGCTACCTGCTGATCGCCCTGATCGCCAGCAAGGGCATGGCCGTGGAAGCCATCGGCGTCTACCTGGCCACCTACGTGCTGACCAGCCTCGGCGCCTTCGGCGTGGTGACACTGATGTCCACCCCGTACAACGGCCGTGACTGCGACGCCCTGTACGAATACCGCGGCCTGTTCTGGCGCCGCCCGTACCTGACCGCGGTGCTCACCGTGATGATGCTGTCGCTCGCCGGTATCCCGCTCACCGCAGGCTTCATCGGCAAGTTCTTCGTCATCGCCGCCGGCGTCGAGTCGGGCCTGTGGCTGCTGCTGGGCGTGATGGTCCTGGGCAGCGCCATTGGCGTCTTCTACTACCTGCGGGTCATGGTCACCCTGTTCCTGGTGGAGCCCAACCTGCGCCGCCACGACGCCGACCTGCACTGGGCGCAACGCGCCGGCGGCATCATGCTGCTGTTCGTCGCCCTGCTGGCGTTCTTCCTCGGCGTCTACCCGCAGCCGCTGCTGGACCTGGTCCAGCACTCCGGCCTGGTGGCCCTGGCTCACTGAGGCCAGCCGCTGCAATGAAAAACCCGGCCTAGGCCGGGTTTTTTCTTTTCCGGGAGCAGGAAGTGCGCGAGTGCTCCCCTCCCCCGCCGCAGCGGTCAGGGGTTCTTCTTCTCCAGCCAGGCGCCATGGCCCAGCCAGGTCGCCGCGCTCTGGTCCAGCCACTGGCCCGCCGCCGTCGCATGGCGCAGGCGCGAATCGAGAAATGCCAAGGTCACTGCCTGCACATAAGCGGCTTGCCGAGGGTCGAAGTGCTCGCGTATGCCACCGCCGGCGCCAGGCTTGCGGCCGCCATGGCGACCGCCAGGGCCTTCACCTGGGCCACCTCGGCGTCCCTCACCACCGCCCTCATTGAAAGCCGGTGGCCGCGCCATGCCGCCACCCGGCCCGCCACGCTCGCCACCGTGCCCCGGCCCGCCCATCGGGCGTGGCAGTTCGCCCCCCAGCAACGCGTGATCGGCCTCGATCAGGGTCAGCAGGTAGCTGTCGTTCACCTGCAGCCCGCGCCAGAGCACCTGGCGCTGCTGGGGCGAGGGAATCCAGCTGAAGGGGTCTTCGTCGCGGGGCCCGCTGATGCTCAGCACCGGCACGTCGATATGGGTGAAGCGGTCGGTGTCGTAGCTGCTTTCCACATAGGGGCTGAGCAGGATCGCCGCCTTGGGCCTGAGGGCGGAAAGCCGCGCCTGGCCATTGCCACGCTCGCCGGCCAGGGCGGCGGCGGTCTGCGCCCCCAGATCGAAGCCGGCCACCATCCAGTTGTCCCAGTCCACCCCCGCCAGCGCCGGGTCACCCGCCCGGCCGCGTTTCGCCGCCTCGGCCAGTGCCGCCTGGGCCAGGGCGATGCGCTGCCTGAGGGACGCCTGGGAGTAGTTGTCCTGGGCCAGTTTGCGGAAGGCCCCGGCCTGGGCGTCGCCACTGGAATACAGCGCGCGCCCCTGCTGCGGCATCTGGATCGACAGCACCGCATAGCCCGCTTCGGCCCAGGCGCGGCGCCAGAGTTCAGCGGAACGGGCCGACGCCCCCAGCCCCGGCAGGTAGAGGACCAGCGGCGCGGCGCCGTGCTCGCCGGCCGGCGCCAGCCAGCTCACTTCCAGCGTTTGCCCGCCCAGCGTCCAGATGGCATCCCAGCCCTGCACCGGCCCGACCGTCGGCGCGTAGCCGCCCTGGCGCGCCTCCTCAATGGCAGCCACCTGGTCCTGGGGCTTCTCCGGCGGGCTGGAACAGGCCCCCAGCGCCAGGGCGATGGCCAGGTGCAAAGGCAGCAGGGAAAAACGCAAACGACGGGAACGGGGATTGGGCATGGCGATAGCCGACGGAAGACCAGGGAAGGAAGCCGGCATTATCGGCACCGGTGCCGGCAGCGTCGGTCAGCTCAGGGTAAAGACTGGGTAAACCCGCCGATACATGACGCCTGTCCTCGGCATAGAATTTCCCCTTCAGCAAGGATGCCGCCCCATGCACGACACGCCCGACCTGTTGTTCGACCCGCACTTCCTCGATGCCCCGGACGCGCTCTTCCAGCATCTGATGGCCAGCGTCGAGTGGGATACACGGATGCGCGCCCGCCGCACCGCCAGCTATGGCGTCGCCTACAACTACTCGCAGATCGACTACCCCGCCACCCGATTGCCGGATGCCCTCCAGGCCTTGTGCGAGCGGCTGCACCGTCGGCTGGGCTTCCTGCCCAACAACTGCCTGCTCAACCTCTACGAAGACGGCCAATCCTCGATGGGCTTCCATTCCGACGACTGCTCCGAACTGGCCCCGGATACCGGCGTCGCCATCCTCTCGCTCGGCAGCGCACGGCCGATGCATTTCCGCAGCAAGGCGGACCGCCAGCGGGAAGTCACCCGGGAGCTGTTGCCGGGCTCGCTGCTGTACATGGACCAGGCGGTCCAGGCCCAGTGGCTGCACGCCATTCCCCGGGTGGAGACGGCCGGCCCGCGCATCAGCCTGACCTTCCGCCGCATCCTGCGCTGAACGCGGGTCAGGGCAGCCTCACCTGGCGCCGCGTGCTGGCGAACAGGTCCCAACTGGACATGAACAGCGCGGCGATCAGCGGGCCGATGACGAAGCCGTTGAGGCCGAACAGCGACAACCCGCCCAGGGTGGAGAGCAGCACCAGGTAATCGGGCATGCGCGTGTCCTTGCCCACCAGGATGGGGCGCAGCACGTTGTCCACCATGCCGATCACCAGCACCCCGAACACCGCCAGCACCACGCCCTGCCAGGTACTGCCCGAAAGCAGCAGGTAGGCCGCCACCGGCGCCCAGATGATCCCCGAGCCCACCGCCGGCAACAGCGAGAGAAACGCCATGATCACGCCCCAGAGCAGCGCGCTGGGGATGTCCAGCACCCAGAAGATCAGCCCGCCCAGGGTGCCCTGCAGCGCCGCCACCACCACGTTGCCCTTGACCGTGGCACGGACCACGCGGGTGAACTTGATCTGCAAGCGGCGCTTGTGGTTGTCCCCCAGGGGCACCGCCGTGCGGATGCCACGGACGATATCCAGGCCATCGCGCAGGAAGAAGAACAGCAGGTAGAGCATGAGGAAGAAGCCGATCACCACCTGGAAGGTGTCCTGCCCGATGGAGAACGCCTGGGTGGCGATGAACTGGCTGCCCTGCATGGCGCCGCTGACGATGCGGTCGCGCAAGCCGTCGAAGTCGTTGAGGCCGAAGCGGTCGAGCTGGTGCTGGAGGGATTCGGGCAGCACCTCGCGAACCCGCGCGACATAGGAGCCGACGTCCAGCTCGCCGGAATCCAGCCGCTGGTAGAGATCGGCACCCTGCTGCACCAGCAAGGCGGCGATGAGGAACACCGGCAGGATCGCCACCAGCAGGCAGACGCCCAGGGAAATCAGCGCCGACAGGTTGCCGCGCCCGCCCATCCTCAGGGCCAGCCGTCGTTGCAGGGGGCTGAACACCACCGCCAGCACCACCGCCCAGAACACCGCGCCGTAGAACGGCAGGAGAATCCAGCCGAAGGCCAGGGTCACCAGGACCAGCAGCAGGATCAGCGAACGGATTTCGAGGGGGTAGCGGGATTCGGACATGGAGCGGACGCCATCAGGGAGAGTTCCTGATTAGTCCGCCGCGAAGCGGGCAAAGTGCGAAGACTTTACGGGGTGGCGTGTAGCCCGGGCTTCAGCCCGGGGAGGCGAACCGCATAAGGATTCGCCCCCACGGACGGCAACCGGATCAGATGCGGAACTGGCGCACCAGCGCCCCCAGGCGCTCGCCGAGGGCCGCCAGGCTGCGGGCGGTCTGGGCGCCCTGCTGGGTTTCGTCGGCGACGCTGTCAACGGCGACGGCGATCTGGTGCACGCTGCGGTTGATCTCCTCGGCCACGGCGGTCTGCTCCTCGGCGGCGCTGGCGATCTGCGCGTTCATCGCATTGATGGTGCCGATCAGCTGGGCGATGGCGTCCAGCGAGGAGCCGGCCTGGTTGGCCTGTTCGCTGGTGATCTCGCCGGCATCGCTGGAGCGGCGCATGGAGGTCACCGCCTCCTGGGTGCCCTGCTGCAGGCGGTCGATCATGCCCTGGATTTCCTGGGTGCTCTGCTGGGTGCGGCTGGCCAGCGCGCGCACCTCGTCGGCGACCACGGCGAAGCCGCGCCCCGCCTCGCCGGCCCGTGCGGCCTCGATGGCGGCGTTGAGCGCCAGCAGGTTGGTCTGTTCGGCGATGGAGCGGATCACCCCCAGCACGCTGACGATGGACTGCACGTCCTGCTGCAGGCTGTCCAGGGATGCACCGCTCTCGCGGATATCGCCCACCAGCGCATGGATGCGGGTGATGCTGCCGTCCACCACCTTCTTCGCCGCCTGGCCTTCCTGGTCGGTCTGCTGGGCGGCCTCGGCGGCCCCCTGGGCGCTCTTGGCCACTTCGTGGGCGGCGGCGGACATCTCGTTGATCGCCGTGGCCACCTGGTCGGTCTCGTGGCGCTGGCGCTCCATGGCCTGCTCGGAGCGGTGGGCCTGGGCCGACACCTCCCCCACCAGGCCGGTGAGCTGGCCGGTCATGTCGACGATCTGGCGCACCAGGCCGTGGATCTTCTCGACGAAGCGGTTGAAGGAACCGGCCAGTTCGCCCAGTTCGTCATGGCTGTCGGCCGGCAAACGGCGCGTCAGGTCGCCTTCACCGGCGGCGATGTCGTCCAGGTTGGCCTTGATCTGCTGCAGGGGACGCAGGAAGGCGTTGCTCAGCGCGGTGCCGATGATGCCGAACACCACCAGCAGGATCGCGGCGATCACCGCGATGCTGGTGAGGATGGTGCTGATGCGCGCGTCGATCGCCTCCTGCACCACCGCCACCTGGGCCTCCACGCCATCGAGGTTCACCGCGGTGCCGAGCGCCATGTCCCACTTGGGCAGGTAGTAGGTGTAGCCGAGCTTGGGCACCTGCACGCTCTCGTTGCCCGGCAGGGGCGAGCTGTAGAACACGTAGTGGCTGTCATCCTTGGCGACCCGGACCAGCTCGTCGTTGACAGGCACGCCGTTGACGTCCTTGCGGCCCGAGAAGCTCTTGCCCACGTCCACCGGGCTGTCGCCGCGGAACAGGCGGATCACCTGCGAATCGTAGGCGAAGAAGTAGCTGTCCTTGCCGTACTTGATCTTCTTGAGGATCTCGATGGCCTTGTCGCGGGTGGCCATATCGTTGGCCGGGGACGCGTCATAGAGGGTCTGGACCGAGCCCAGGGCGATCTGCATGTAGTGCTGCAGCTCCTGGCGGCTCTCCTGGATCAGCCGTTCGCGGGTTTCCTTCACCTCGCCTTCCGCCAGGTCGAGCAGCACCTTGGCGGCGGCGCCACTGAGCACGAGGGCGAAGAGGATCACCGGCGCGAGCGCCAGCAGCAGGACCTTGGATTTGAGTGTCAGGCGCATATTTCCATTCCTTGAAGGGAGGCAGGCCGGGAAAACGAAACGGGATCGACCGCTTATCGGCAGCCCCGTGAATAGCTGTAGCACCCGGCCGACACCGACGTTCGGCCGGATGGCACGGGGGCTGTCAGAGAAGCATGGCCGCCGCCCAGCCGAATGCCAGTAGCGGCAGGTTGTAATGCAGGAAAGTGGGGACGACCGTGTCCCAGATATGGTCGTGCTGGCCGTCGACATTGAGGCCGGCCGTCGGGCCCAGGGTCGAGTCCGAGGCGGGCGAACCGGCGTCCCCGAGGGCCCCGGCGGTGCCGACGATGGACACGATGGCCAGCGGGCTGAAGCCCAGCTGCATGCCCAGCGGCACGAAGATCGCCGCGATGATCGGCACCGTGGAGAAGGAAGAGCCGATGCCCATGGTCACCAGCAGGCCCACCAGCAGCATCAGCAGCGCACCCAGGGCCTGGCTGTTGCCGATCAGCGCGGCGGAGGCCTCCACCAGGCTGGTCACCTGGCCGGTGGCGCGCATCACTTCGGCGAAACCGGCGGCGGCGATCATGATGAAGCCGATCATGGCCATCATCTTCATGCCCTGGGTGAACAGGTCGTCGACCTCGTTCCAGCGCACCACGCCCGACAACGAGAACACCAGGAAGCCCACCAGCGCACCGACGATCATCGAGTCCAGCCACAGTTGCACCACGAAGGCGACGACGATGGCCAGGCCGGCCACCGCCAGGCTGCGTCGGTCGTACCTGGCCTCCACCTGCTCGGCGCGGGCGATCAGCGCCAGGTCGTAGGTGCGCTTGCGGCGGTAGCTGACGAACACGGCCAGGAACAGGCCGGCCACCATGCCCAGCGCCGGTATCACCATCGCCTCGGTGACGTTCACACCGGTAACGTCGACGCCACTTTTCGCCACGTTGGCCAGCAGGATCTCGTTGAGGAAGATGTTGCCGAACCCCACCGGCAGGAACATGTAGGGGGTGACCAGGCCGAAAGTGATCACGCAGGCCACCAGGCGCCGGTCGATCTGCAGGCGCGTCAGCACGTACAGCAGCGGCGGCACCAGCAGCGGGATGAAGGCGATGTGGATCGGCAGGATGTTCTGCGAGGAGATGGCCACGCCCAGCAACAGGGCGATGAGGCCCCATTTCAGCGCAGCGCCGCCCGCATCCCCGCCACGCTCGACCCGCCCGACGACGCTGTCGGCGAGCGCGTGGGCCAGCCCGGAGCGGGCGATGGCCACGGCGAAAGCCCCCAGCAGCGCGTAGGACAGGGCGACGGTCGCGCCACCACCGAGGCCTTTGTTGAAGGCATCCAGCGTGCCCTGCACGCCCAGGCCGCCGAGCAGGCCGCCCGCCAGCGCGCCGATCACCAGGGCCATCACCACGTGCACCCGGCACAGGCTCAGCACCAGCATGATGGCGACAGCTACAATCACTGCATTCATCCGCTTCTCTCCCGCCTTGCGGTGTCCCGCAAAAAAAGCCGCGTACTCTGCCGAATGAGCGGGCGGGTGTCAAAAGAAACGCCGTGCGAAATACTGGACGCCCTGTGCATAATATTTGCATCCAGATTCGCCGCTCCCATGCATTCCGTATGGAGCCGCATCGCCATGGCAGGCGCATCAAGTTTTTCCCTGCCGCGCCGATAGCGGCTTGCAGTCCGACGAGATAGAAGGAAAGCCCCATGCCGTTCAGTCGCCTGTCCATTCAGTGGAAGATCACCCTGCTCGCCGGCCTCTGCCTGCTGGCCATCGTGACCCTCCTGGTCGGTGCCTCGCTCTACCAGTCCAAGCGCAGCGCCGAGCTGGTGAAGTCCGCGAGTTCGCAGATGCTCGACCAGAGCGCACGCCAGCGCATGCAGGCCCGTGGCGAGCTGCAGGCCCTGCGCATCCAGCGCTACTTCATGGACACCTACCAGTACGGCAAGGGCTTCTCGCGCCAGGTGCTGTTCCTCAAGGACCAGGCCGAGAAGCGCTTCCTCGACGCCTTCGACCTGCGCGAGGACATGACCCGCCAGGTGAAGACCAGCCTGGAGGCCAACCCCAACCTGCTCGGCCTCTACCTGGTGTTCGAGCCCAACGCCCTGGACGGCAAGGACGAGCTGTTCATCGACCAGGCCGAGCTGGGCAGCAACGACAAGGGGCGCTTCTCGCTCTACTGGTCGCAGGCCACCCCCGGCAAGCTGGAGTCCGAATCCATGACCGAGGAGCTGCTCGGCGACAGCAGCCCCATGGCCAGCGGCATGCCCTACAACACCTGGTACACCTGCCCGCTGAAGACCCGCGATTCCTGCGTGCTGGAGCCCTACTACGACGACGTCGGCGGCAAGAAGGTGCTGATGACCAGCATCGCCTTCCCCCTGGAGCTGAACGGCAAGGTGATCGGTGTCATGGGCCTGGACATCAGCCTGGACAGCCTCCAGCAGCTCAGCATCGATGGCAGCAAGGACCTTTACGACGGCCAGGGCCAGGTCAGCATCATCAGCCCCACCGGGCTGCTCGCCGGCCACAGCCGCGACGCCTCGCAGCTCAGCTTCAAGCTGGACAAGGCCTTCGGTACCGACGCCAGCGAGATCGCCTCGGTGGTCACGGCCGGCAAATCCGCCGAAATCGACCACGATGGCGTCCTGCGCGTCATTCAGCCGTTCAAGCCGATCCCCACCAGCGCCGCCTGGAGCGTGCTGCTGGAAGTGCCGGACAAGGTCCTGCTGGGCCCGGCCCTGAAGCTCGAGGCGCAACTCGATGAGCAGAGCGCCTCCAGCAGCCTGGTGGCCACCCTGATCGGCCTCGCCGCCGCCGTGATCGGCCTGCTGCTGGTGTGGCTCACCGCCCTGGGCGTGACCCGGCCCATCCTCGGGGTGGCCGCCATGCTGAAGAACATCGCCAGCGGCGAAGGCGACCTCACCCGCCGCCTGGACTATGCGCGCCAGGACGAACTGGGCGAACTGGCCGGCTGGTTCAACCGCTTCCTCGACAAGCTGCAACCGATCATCGCCGACGTTAAGCGCTCGGTGCAGGACGCCCGCAGCACGGCCGACCAGTCCGCCGCCATCGCCAGCCAGACCAGCGCCGGCATGCAGCAGCAGTACCGCGAGGTGGACCAGGTCGCCACCGCCTCCCACGAGATGAGCGCCACTGCCCAGGACGTCGCCCGCAGCGCCGCCCAGGCCGCCGAAGCCGCACGCGGCGCCGACCACGCCACCCGCGAGGGCCTTGGGGTGATCGGCAAGACCACCAGCGCCATCGAGCAACTGGCCAGCGAGATGAGCGCCGCCATGGAGGAGGTCCAGGGCCTGGCCAGCAGCAGCGAGCAGATCGGCTCGGTACTGGAGGTGATCCGCGCCATCGCCGAGCAGACCAACTTGCTGGCCCTCAACGCCGCCATCGAGGCGGCCCGCGCCGGTGAGGCCGGGCGCGGCTTCGCCGTGGTCGCCGACGAGGTACGCAACCTCGCCAAGCGCACCCAGGACTCGGTGGAGGAAATCCGCCAGGTGATCGAAGGCCTGCAGAACGGCACCCGCGAAGTGGTCGGCTCCATGCACAGCAGCCACCGCCAGGCCCAGGGCAGCGTCGAGCAGGTCGAACACGCGGTCGCCGCCCTGCAGCGCATCGGCGACGCGGTGGCGGTGATCACCGACATGAACCTGCAGATCGCCAGCGCCGCCGAGGAGCAGAGCGCGGTGGCCGAGGAGATCAACCGCAACGTCGCCGCCATCCGCGACGTCACCGAATCCCTCTCCGGCCAGGCCCAGGAATCCGCCCAGGTCAGCCAGGCGCTCAACCGCCTGGCCAACCACCAGCAGGGGCTGATGGACCAGTTCCGCGCCTGATGCGCAGCAGTGGACGCCCGCGCCAGGGCGTCCACCGCGCCCTGACACCATTTGCCCGCCCCACTGACGCGCCGGTGCTTGTCCGCCGTTTCGCCGCCAGCTAGCCTGCGTCATCCCTCAGCAAGGAAACCCGAGATGCTCAACTACGCCATAGTCGCCGGCTCCAGCCGTGCCAACAGCCAGTCCGGCAAGGTCGCCCGCTTCATTCGCCAGCGCCTGGTGGAACTGCAACTGGCCAGCGAAGCCCACACCAGCGTCATCGACCTGGGCGCCCAGCCGCTGCCCCTGTGGCCGGCCGAAGACACGGGGCCCTGGCCCGAATTCCAGCAGCAGCTGAAGGCCGCCGACGCGGTGATCGTCATCGCCCCCGAGTGGAACGGCATGGCCTGCCCGGCGATCAAGAACTTCTTCATCTATGCCAGCAAGGCGGAACTGGCGCACAAGCCGGGCCTGCTGGTGGGCGTGTCCTCCGGCATCGGCGGCGGCTACCCGATCAGCGAGCTGCGCGCCTCCAGCTACAAGAACTGCCGCCTCTGCTACCTGCCCGAGCACCTGATCGTGCGCGGCGTGGAGAAGGTGCTCAACGGCGCCGAAGTGACCGGTGAAGACGACCAGCGCATCCGCGCACGCATGGACTACGACCTAGACATCCTGGCCAAGTACGCCAGCGCGCTGAAACCCGTCCGCGAAACCATCGACCTGAGCATCCCGGCCTTCGCCAACGGCATGTAACTGCCCCGCCCCGCGCCAGTCGGCGCGGGGCTCCCGCTTCCAACCGCTGCGCCCCGGCAGGGTGGACGACGCGTCACCCGGCCACCACTGCGCTCCCATCACGCAGGTGTCCCCATGAGCCGCCCGCGCTGCGCTCGGCGCCAACCGGCGGTGCCCGGCTTACAACGAGAACGCCCGCTGCACCACCTCGCCGCGCGGATCATCGCTGGGCGCGACCAGGGCGTAGTTGTAGCCATCGCGTGACCAGTAGCGCGCCTGGAGCTCGCCATCGCGACGGTTGCCGGCGGGCATCTCGGCATAGAGCGAGCCCGGCGAGCGCAGGTACAGGCTGATGCGCTGCCCGCCCACATCCTCGAACAGCAGGATGGCCGCGACGCCCTGCTCGTTGGTCAGCAGGCGCCCGCCCACGGGGTGGAAACCGTAGGGCGCGAGGTCGGGGATGCGCGAGGCATGGCTGAAGCGCTGGTCCAGCCAGGCCTGCAACTGCCCCGGATCACGAGCGGCGACGTCGACCACGCCGGCCTGCCCGGTGGCGAACAGGCGGTGGGCCTCCAGGGCGTCCTGCATCGGCGGGTTCTCCGCCAGCAACGTGCGGTCGCGGGCCTGCCAGCCACCCAGGCCGCCGAAGCCCAGGGCCAGCACCAGCGCGGCGGCCGTGGCCAGGCGCTGGCGCCGACGCGCACGCAGGGAGCGGCGGATGGCCAGCGGGTCCAGCGCCGGGTTGGTCGGGCGCGCTTCCAGGTTGGCAAGGCCGGCCCGCAGCTGCTGGGCATCACGGCGCCAGGCCTCCACGCGCGCGCGCGCCTCGGGGTCGTTCGCCAGCCAGGCTTCCACCCAGGCCCGCTGGCCTGCGTCCAGCTGGCCGTCCAGGTAGGCGTGCAGGTCGTTCTCACTGGGTTCCAGGCGATTCATTTGAGTATCCGTAGCGGTGGGTTGGCGATTTCGCCCTCGGCCAGCTCGCGCAGGGCCTTGCGCGCCCGGGACAGGCGGGACATCACGGTGCCGATGGGTACGTCCAGGGCCACGGCGGCCTCCTTGTAGCTCAGGCCCTCGACGCTCACCAGCACCAGCAGCGCACGCTGCTCGGCCGGCAGCCTGGCGAAGGCTTCCAGGGTGGACTGCGCCATCACCAGTTCCTCGGTGGAGGGGGCTTCGGCCGGCGCCGCGCCGAAGAACTCGAGGATGCGCGCATAGCGCCGTGCACGCCGCTGGCCGTCGAGGAACTTGCGGTAGAGGATCGCGAACAGCCAGGCACGCAGGCTGCCATCGGTACGCGGCCCGGCGCGGCCGTCCAGCGCCCGCTCCAGGGTCGCCTGCACCAGGTCGTCGGCGCTGGCGGGGTTGCGCGTCAGCCACAGGGCGAAGCGGCGCAGGCGCTGCAACAGCTCGCGTAGTTCGTCGTCATCGATGTCGTGCATGGGTGGCGCGGCTCGTCGTGGATCGGGTGCAGGAAGACGCCCGGGAAACGACTTTATTCCAGGTGCCGGGAATAAATCTCCATCCCGTTCGTCCCACAGGCTCGACGACCCGATCGCTCACCCTGGAGCCACCGATGAGCCAACCCCCGCTTTCCCCCTCCCAGACCCTGGGCCGCCTGGCGCTGATAGGCCTCGGCCTGGCCACGCTGGCCGGCACCTTCGCCTATGTCGCCGGCTGGATCGGCCCGCAGCGCCTGACCCCGCAACGCATCATCGATACCTTCGAGGCCAACGCCGGCAGCTACCCCGGCTACCGCAAGAACCACGCGAAGGGCCTCTGCATCAGCGGCCACTTCGCCAGCAACGGCGCGGCCGCCGGCCTTTCCCGCGCCGAGGTGTTCGCCCCGGGCGACGTGCCGGTGGTCGGGCGCCTGGCCATCGGCGGCAGCAACCCCTACGCGCCCGATGCCAGCGTGCCGGTGCGCAGCCTGGCGCTGCAGCTGCGCACGGCCAGCGGCCAGGAATGGCGCACCGGCATGAACACGCCACCGGTGCTGCCGGTGTCCACCATCGAGGGCTTCTTCGAGCAGGTGCTGGCCTCCAAACCCGATCCGGCCACCGGCAAGCCGGACCCGGCGCGCCTGCAGGCCTTCTTCGCCGCCCACCCGGAAAGCGCCGCCTTCCGCCAGTGGGCCAAGGACAACAAGCCCTCCAACAGCTTCGCCAACGCCACCTATAACAGCATCAACGCCTTCCGCCTGGTGGACGGCGACGGCAAGGGTCGCTACGTGCGCTGGGCCATGGAGCCGGAGACGCCCTACCAGCCGCTGGCCGGCGAGGCGGACGACAAGGACTTCCTCGCCCACGACCTGCTCCAGCGCCTGCAACGGGGGCCGCTGCGCTGGCACCTGGTGCTGACCCTGGCC